>JAKLJW010000001.1:0-266566 GCA_023150935.1 Candidatus Binatia bacterium
ACGGGAAGGCACTGCCGCTCCATGGCCTGAAGATTTCTTCGCGCCGTGCGCAGACTTTCGGCGATAGTAGTTCAGGGGCGTATCGAGGGGCGAACGGAAAGCGCCGTATGGAATCCGTTGCCGTAATTGTGCCCATCACTTGGCGGCGGGGGGGACATATCTGCGTGGCCTCGCGTCGCGCCGGGTCAGGGAAGTCGGCGTGCCCCGGTGCCGCGAGGGCGTGAATGCGTCCCGCTGCCGGGCGAGTGGGACGCCGGAATCCTCCACTGTGACGGCCGCGATCGGGTCTGCTATCCATCGCGCATGCAGGAGACGACTCCCGCCGGACATCGTTCCGGGTTTGTGGCCATAATCGGCCGGCCTAACGTCGGTAAATCGACGCTGCTCAACCGTATTCTCGGGCAGAAGGTGGCGATCGTCACGCCCAAGCCGCAGACGACGCGCTCGCGCATCCTGGGCATCAAGACGCTGCCCGACGCCCAACTCGCCTTCATAGATACTCCCGGCCTGCACCACGCCCGCAATCTAATCAACCGCCGCATGGTCGAAACCGCGGAGCGCGCCGTCGCCGAAGCCGACGTCGTGCTCTGGGTGGTCGATGCGACCGAGGGTGTTGCCGGCGCCGACCGCGACATCGGCGAACGGCTGGTGGTCGAACGGCGCCAGGTCTGCGTTGCCCTCAACAAAATCGACCGCGTAGCGCGCGTCGCCCTGCTGCCGATCCTGACCCAACTGGCCGCGTTGCTCCCCGAGCGCGACCTCGTGCCGGTCAGCGCCCAGACCGGCGAAAACCTCGACACTCTGCTGGGCCAACTCGTGGCCTCCGTGCCCGAAGGGCCGCGCTACTACGATCCGGAGACGTTTACCGATCAGACCGAGCGTGCCCTGGTGCAAGAAACGGTGCGCGAGCAGGTGCTGCTCCAGACCCGGCAGGAAGTTCCCTACGCCGTCGCCGTGACGATCGACAAGTTCGAAGAAAAGGGTCGCCTCGCGGTCATTGCCGCGACGATCCACGTCGAACGCGACTCGCAAAAAGGGATTGTCATCGGTGCGCGTGCCGGGCGCATCAAGGCTATTGGCACGGCGGCCCGCCAGGAACTCGAACGCCTGCTCGACCGCAAGATTCACCTGGAACTGTTCGTACGGGTGCAGGCGGATTGGACCACTCGCGAAGCCATGCTGCGAGAGTTCGGGATCTGAAGTGAGGAAGTCGAAACCCCGGAGTTCGAGGTCCGGCGCGGGCGGACCGCCGCGGGCGGGCCGGCGCGGCGCCGGGCTGCCGCGGGACCGTGACGGCGCGGTGGACAGTCTCGCGCGGGATGGAATCGACGAGGTGGCGGCGCCCGTCCCACCGCTGCGCGTGCCGATCGTGGCCATCGTGGGGCGGCCGAACGTCGGCAAGTCGACGCTGTACAATCGGCTGGCGCGGACGCAGGCGGCGATCGTCGATGCGCAGCCAGGCGTGACGCGCGACCGCAACATCGCTCCGGCGCAATGGGGCGACCGCAGGATTCTGTTGGTCGACACCGGCGGGTACGAAGACGTCGACCGCTCGGCGGTTGCCGCGGCGGTCCGCGAACAGAGTGCCCTGGCCTCGGAAGAAGCCGATGCCGTGATCGCGTTGTTCGACGGGCGCGCCGGACTCAATCCGGTCGACCGCGAGTTCGTGCAACGCCTGCGCGGCCTCGGCAAGCCGGTGTTCTTCGCCGCCAACAAGCTCGATACCGGGCGCCTCGAGGACGAGGCGGCGGAATTCTACGCCCTCGGGGTCGGCGAGGTGTTCCCGATTTCGGCGGCGCATGGGGTCGGGGTTGGCGAGTTGATGGACCGTGTGCTGGCGGCGCTGCCCGAGGACGGCGGCGGCGCCGTCGCGGCGGCTCCCGGTGCCGTGCGTCTGGCCATTGTGGGGCGGCCGAATGTCGGCAAGTCGTCGTTGCTGAACCGGCTCGTGGGCTTCGAGCGTTCGATCGTCGATGCGACCCCGGGGACCACCCGCGACGCGATCGACACGCCGTTTCGGTGCGGAGAGCGGGACTACGTGCTGGTCGACACGGCAGGGATCCGCCGGCGCCCGCGGGTCCACGAAGTGGTCGAGCGCGCCAGTGCGGTACGGGCGTTGCGCGCGCTCGAACGGGCCGAGGCGGCACTGGTGGTGTTGGACGCGGCGGCGGGAATCACCGAGCAGGATGCGCGCATCGCCGGGTACGCCTGGGAGCGGGGCCGGGCGGCGTTGCTGGTGATCAACAAGTGGGACGCCGTGCCGCGGGCGCAGCGCGACCGAGGCACCTTCGCGCGCGGGATTCGGGAGCGCTACCCGACGCTGGCCGCGTTGCCGACGGTGTTCGTGTCGGCCCGGACCGGCGTTTATCTCGACGAGCTGTTCCCGGCCCTGGAGCGGTTGGTGGTGGCGCACCGCCAGCGTCTGCGCACCGTGGAGCTGAATCGGGTGCTGGAGAGCGCCGCCGCCCAGGCGGCGCCGCCCAGCGTCCGCGGCCGGCGGCCGCGCTTTTACTACGCGACGCAGACGCGCACCGCCCCACCGACCATCACCGTATTCACGAGCAATCCGGCCCTCGTGCAACCCGTCTACGAGCGGTACTTGCTGAACACGTTCCGCGCCGCCTTCGCTCTCGACGGCGTGCCGTTGCGACTGCGGTTCGTCAAGTCGCGCGGCAACCGGGAAGCGAGCGGCGACGTCTGAGCGGAGGCGCCAGCGCCTCCTTCCAGGCTACGCGATTCCCTGGTCGCGATAGCGCTGGGCGTGCGCGACGTAGTGCTGCGCGGCGTCGCGGAGGTGCGCCAGTTCTTCCGGCGTGAGGAGGCGGCTCGCCCTGGCTGGCCGGCCGAGGACGAGATGCCCCGGGGGAATGCCGGTCCCGGGCGTCACCAGCGAGCCGGCGGCGATCAGGCAGCGGTCGCCGATTTCGGCGCCGTCGAGGACGATGGCGCCGATGCCGACCAGGCAGCCGTCGCCGACGCGGCAGCCGTGCAGAACGACCCCGTGGCCGACGGTGACGTCGTCGCCGACCACGGTCGCCCAGCGGCCGGTGGTGACATGAATGGTGCTGTTGTCCTGAATGTTCGTGCGGGCGCCGATGCGGACGTAGTGAACGTCGCCGCGGACGACGGTGTTGAACCAGAGGCTGGACTGCGGGCCGATCTGAACGTCGCCGATGACGTGGGCGCTGGCCTGCACGTAAGCCGTCGGGTCGACCTGCGGCACGGTGCCGCCGTACGGGATCACCATGGCGGGCACCCTACGCGATGGTCGGCGCGGGCTCAACGGCGCGGCGCGCGGGTTCGAGCGGGATCGAACGCGCGCCGCAGGCGGCGCCGACCACAACATGTAGTGTGGCGGGACTGCTGCTTGCCAAAGCCGTAGGGGTTTGTTAGGTGAGCGCATGGAAAACGTTGCAGGCGAAATCGACGCGATGCACAGGCCCATCTGCCCGCCGGCAGGTGGGCCTGTGTGCATCTGGAAACCGCCGGCAGGCAGCGCCGCATGGTCGGGCGGAGGAGAGGCCGATGTTCACCTATGACATGCCCGAAGGGCTGACGTTCGACGACGTTCTGCTCTTGCCGGCGGAGTCGGACTTCCTGCCTCGCGAGGCCGACACATCCACTCAGCTCACTCCGCAGATCCGTCTCAACATCCCCTTCATAAGCGCCGCGATGGACACGGTGACCGAGTCGCGCACGGCTATCGCCATGGCGCAGGAAGGCGGCATCGGCGCCATTCACCGTAACCTCAGCATTCCGCAGCAGGCCCTCGAGGTCGAGAAGGTCAAGAAGTACGAGAGCGGGATGATTCTCGACCCGGTCACGGTGGAGCCCGAACAGCGCATCGCCGATGCCATCGAGGTCATGGCCCGCTACAAGATCTCCGGTCTGCCCGTCACGCGCGACGGTAAGCTCGTGGGGATTCTGACCAACCGCGACCTGCGTTTCGAGAAGCGGCTCGACCGCCGGGTGGCCGAGGTGATGACCCGCGACAACCTGATTACGGGTCATCCCGGCATTCCCATGGAGGAGGCCAAGGAGATCCTGCACGCCAATCGGATCGAGAAGCTCCTCATCGTCGACAATCAGAATCGGCTGAAGGGCCTGATTACGGTCAAGGACATCCAGAAAGCGGCGCAGTTCCCTAACGCCTGCAAGGACGGCTTCGGCCGCCTGCGCGTCGCCGCCGCGATCGGCACCGGCGAGGATCGCGAACCGCGCGTCGAAGCGCTGGTGCGCGCCGGCGCCGACGTGCTGGTCATCGACACCGCGCACGGGCATTCCAGCAACGTCGTGGACACGCTGCAGTGGGCGAAGCGCTCGTACCCGACGGTGGAAGTGGTTGCCGGCAACGTCGCCACCGCCGAGGGCGCCCGGGCGCTCGCGCGCGCCGGCGCCGACGCGCTCAAGGTCGGCATGGGGCCGGCGTCGATCTGCACGACGCGGGTCGTGTCCGGCGTCGGCGTGCCGCAGCTCACCGCGGTCGCCGACTGTGCCAGGGTGGCGCGCGACTTCGGTATTCCGATCGTCGCCGACGGCGGCATCAAGTTCTCCGGCGACGTCACCAAGGGCCTGGCCGCGGGGGCGCACGTGGTCATGATCGGCGGCCTGTTCGCCGGCACCGAGGAAAGCCCCGGCGAGACGGTCCTTTACCAGGGGCGCACGTACAAGCTGTACCGGGGCATGGGTTCGCTCGAAGCGATGCGGGAGCGCGAGGGCAGCCGCAATCGCTACATGCAGGACGACGAGGTCGAGACGATGAAGCTCGTGCCGGAAGGCATCGAAGGGCGGGTTCCCTACAAGGGCTCGCTGTCGTTCATTGTCGCCCAGCTCGTCGGCGGCCTCAGGGCCGGCATGGGCTACTGCGGATGCCGCACCGTCGCGGCCCTGCACGAGGACGCTCGTTTCGTCAAGGTCTCGCAGGCGGCGCTGGCCGAGAGCCATGTGCACGACGTGTTCATGACGAAAGAGCCGCCGAATTACAGGAGAGATTGAAGGCGGCGGTGGTCGAGCTTCGGGTGGCCGGTCGTCGGCCGGAGGAGGAGGAGTTGCGTTGGACGGGAGGAGTGGTTGCGGTGCGGGGGTGGCGCGCGGCGGTGGGGTTTGGGCGGGCGGCGAACGACCGATGACCGGCGGCGATTGGTGCGATGATTCTCATCCTCGACTTCGGTAGTCAGTACACGCAGCTCATCGCCCGCCGGGTGCGCGAGCTGCGCGTCTATTGCGAAATCCATCCCTACTCGATCGGCGTGGAACGCATCCGCGCTATGGCGCCGGAGGGGATCATCCTTTCGGGTGGGCCGGCAAGCGTCTACGACCTCGATGCGCCGCTGCCGGACCCGGCCGTGCTCGATCTGGGCGTGCCGGTGCTCGGGATCTGTTACGGCATGGGGGTGATGACGCGTTTCGGGGGCGGGCGCGTCGCCGCTTCGGCCGAGCGCGAGTACGGGCCTGCCGATCTTGTGGTCGACGACGACGGCGACCTTTTCGCCGGCCTCGGCCGCTCCGCCCTTCCGGTATGGATGAGTCACGGCGACAGGATGGAGGCTTTGCCCGCTGGCTGGGAGATCCTGGCGCACAGCGCCAACGCGCCGATCGCCGCCTGCGTCGATCCGGGCCGCCGCCGCTTCGGCGTACAGTTCCACCCGGAGGTGGCGCACACGCCGGACGGACGCGTGATTCTGGCCAACTTCGTGCTCAAGGTCTGCCGCGCCCGGGCCGACTGGACGATGGAGAATTTCGTCGAGCGGGAGTGCGCGCGAATCCGCGAACAAGTCGGCGACGCCGGTGTGGTCTGCGGTCTGAGCGGCGGGGTGGATTCCACGGTCACCGCGGCGCTCGTGCACCGGGCGGTCGGCGACCAGCTCGTTTGCGTCTTCGTCGATAACGGCGTCCTGCGCCGGGACGAGGCGCAGCGGGTGATGAAGTTCCTGCGCGACGCCTTCCATTTCCGTATCAAGATGGTCGATGCCGGCGCTCGCTTCCTGGAGCAACTGGCCGGGGTCGAAGACCCGGAGCGAAAACGCCGCATCATCGGCGCGACCTTCATCGAGGTGTTCGAAGCGGAGGCGCGGCGGCTCGAGGCGGTCGGTTTCCTGGCGCAAGGAACCCTGTACCCCGACGTCATCGAGTCGGTGTCGTTCAAGGGACCGTCGGCGACCATCAAGAGCCATCACAACGTCGGTGGACTGCCGGAGCGCATGCACCTGAAGCTCGTCGAGCCGCTGCGAGAGCTGTTCAAGGACGAGGTGCGCGAGCTGGGGGCCGTGCTCGGCATCCCGCCGGCGATCGTCGGCCGGCATCCGTTCCCGGGCCCGGGGTTGGCGATCCGCATTCTCGGCGAGGTGACGGCCGAGCGGGTGAAGATCCTGCAGGCGGCCGAAGCGATTGTCGACGAGGAGATCCGGGCGGCCGGTCTGTACGACCGGCTCTGGCAGGCCTTCGCCGTCTTGCTGCCAGTGCGTACGGTTGGGGTCATGGGCGATGCGCGCACGTACGAGAACGTTCTGGCCTTGCGCGCCGTCGAGAGTGTGGACGGTATGACCGCGGACTGGGCGCGCCTGCCGGCAGATCTGCTTGCCCGTCTGTCGAGTCGACTGATCAACGAAGTGCGCGGTGTGAATCGGGTGGTCTACGACATCTCGTCGAAACCCCCGGCGACCATCGAGTGGGAATGAAGTCGGACGAGCGGTGGGAAGATGACGTTGTGCGATCCGGACGGTCGTTGGTCACCGTGGGCTCGGCGTCGTTCGTTGCCGGCCGTCGTGCGCGCCGGTGAGTCGGGACGGTAGACGAACGGCGACGTTGGGAGGTGGTGATGAGTTTCGTTCACCTGCACGTGCACACGCAGTACTCGTTGCTCGACGGGGCGAACAAGATCGATGCGCTGATCGGTAAGGTGAAGGCGGCGGGCATGCCCGCGGTGGCGATGACCGACCACGGCAACATGTTCGGAGCGGTCGAGTTCTATCGCAAGGCGAGCGCCGCGGGCATCAAACCCATTCTCGGGTGCGAGGTTTACGTGGCGCCGCGCAGCCGCAGGGACCGCGGGGGCCGCGCCGACGATTTTGAGGCGGGCGGTAACCACCACCTCATTCTGCTGGTCGCCAATGCCGAGGGTTATCGCAACCTCTGCCGCCTGGTGACCCTGGGCTACAAGGAAGGCTTCTACTACAAGCCGCGCGTCGATAAAGAGCTGCTACGGGAGTTGAATGGCGGTCTCATCGCCCTCTCGGGATGTCTCGCGAGCGAGGTCAACCAGGCCATCGCTATGGGAAGTATCGACCGCGCGCGCGAGGTGATGCGCGAGTATCAGGCGATGTTCGACGGCCGCTACTACGTCGAGGTACAGGACAACCACCTGCCGCAGCAGGAGCGTGCCAACGCCGAGCTCGTCCGACTGGCGCGTGAGCTCGGGTTGCCGCTGGTGGCAACCAACGACTGCCACTATCTGGAGCCGGACGATGCGCGGGCCCACGAGGTGCTGCTCTGCATCCAGACCGGCAAGACCTTCAGCGACCCGAAGCGCTGGCGCTTCGAGACCGATCAGCTTTACGTCAAGGATCCGGAGACTATGCGGGCTGCCTTTCCCGACTGTCCGGAGGCGCTCGACAACACGCTCGACGTCGCACGGCGCTGCGACTTCGAGCTTACCTTCGGCAAGTATCAATTCCCGGTGTTTGCCACCCCGGCCGGCGAGACCCTCGAGAGTCATCTGCAACGAACCGCCCGGGAAGGTCTGGAGCGCCGCCTGACGCGGCTGCGCTCGGGGCCGGAGTGGACGGCGGAGCGCGAAGCGGCGTACCGGGAGCGGCTGGAGGCCGAGCTCGAGATTGTCGCGTCGATGGGCTTTGCCGGCTACCTCCTGATCGTTGCCGACTTCACCACCTACGCGAAGGGGCAGGGCATTCCCGTCGGGCCCGGACGCGGCTCGGCCGCCGGCAGCCTGGTGGCGTACGCGCTCGGGATTACGGATCTCGACCCGATCCCGTACAACCTGCTGTTCGAGCGCTTCCTCAACCCGGAGCGCAAGTCGATGCCCGATATCGACATGGACTTCTGCTTCGAGCGCCGCGACGAGGTTATCCGTTACGTGCGCGAGAAGTACGGCGACGACCGGGTGGCGCAGATCATCACCTTCGGGACCCTGAAGGGGAAGCAGGCGATCAAGGATGTCGGGCGGGTACTCGACTTCTCGTTCGGCGACACGGACCGTATCGCCAAGCTGTACCCGGCGGCTAAGCAGGGCAAGGATTTCCCGCTGCAGGAGGCGCTCGAAATGGAGCCGCGGTTGCAGGAAGTGCGCCGCCGCGGCGAGCGCGAGCAGCAACTGTTCGATCACGCGCTGCGGCTCGAGGGTCTGTTGCGGCACGCGTCCAAGCACGCTGCCGGCATCGTGATCGGCGAGCGGCCCCTGGTCGAATGCCTGCCGCTCTTCGTCGACAAGGACAACAGCGTGATGACCCAGTTCCCGTATGGCGACGTCGACGCCATCGGGTTGATCAAGTTCGACTTTCTCGGCCTCAAGACACTGACGATGATTCACAACGTCGTGCGGCGGATCGATGGCGGGCGCGGGGTCAAACTCGACGTGACAACGCTGCCGCTCGACGATCGCGAGACGTACAGGCTCGTCGCCAAAGGCGACACGGTGGGTGTGTTCCAACTCGAAAGCGGCGGTATGCGCAAGCTGCTCACGCAACTGCGGCCGTCGACCTTCGAGGACATCATCGCCGTCCTCGCCCTCTTCCGGCCCGGGCCGCTCGACAGCGGCATGGTTGAGGAGTTCATCAAGCGCAAGCACGGCAAGGAGCCGATCGCTTACCTGCACCCGGCGCTGGAGCCGATCCTGCGCGATACCTACGGCGTGATCGTGTACCAGGAGCAAGTCATGCAAATCGCGCAGGCGCTGGGCGGCTACTCGCTGGGCGACGCCGACAACCTGCGGCGCGCGATGGGCAAGAAGAAGAAGGACGAGATGGAGCGCGAGAAAGTGCGCTTCCTGGAGGGCGCCAGGGGGCGAGTGCCCGAGAAGCTCGCCGCCGAGATCTTCAATCAGATGGAGACCTTCGCGGCCTACGGCTTCAACAAGTCGCACTCCGCGGCTTACGCCCTGGTGTCGTACCAGACCGCTTATCTCAAGGCGCACTTCCCCGAGGAGTTCATGGCCGGGCTGCTGACCCTGGAGATGAACGACACCGACAAGATCTACAAGAACATCGCGGAGTGCCGCGAACGCGCGATCCCCATCCTGCCGCCGGACGTCAACGAGAGCTATCAGGATTTTACCGTGGTCGCCGCCGACGACGGTAAACGCCGGCCGATCCGCTTCGGCCTCGGCGCCGTGCGCGGCGTGGGCGCCAAAGCCATCGAGGCCATTGTCGCGGCGCGGGCGGAAGGGCGGTTCGCATCGCTGCCAGATTTCTGCAAGCGCGTCATCGGCGCCCAGGTGAACAAGCGGGTCATCGAGAGCCTGATCAAGTCGGGCGCCTTCGACTTCACCGGCGAGCCGCGCCGCCGGCTCCTCGAGGGTCTGGAGCGCATCTGCCAGTGGGCCGGGCCGTCGAGCCGCCCGGTGTGCGAGAACCAGATAAGCCTGTTTGTGGCGGCCGGTCTCAAGGAAGTGGCAGCCCCGCCGCCGGCGCTGCCGGAGGTGGAGGAATGGGACGCGCGGGAGCGCTTGCGCGCGGAGCGTGAGGCCATCGGCTTCTTCATCACGGGCCATCCGCTGGACAAGTACGAACGCGACCTGAAACGCATCGCCGACGCGACGACGGACAGCTTGCGGACGCGAACGAATCAGAGCGCCGTGAAGCTCGGCGGGGTTGTCCACACCCTCAAGCTGAAGAACAGCCGCAAGGGCGACCGCTATGCGACCTTCAACCTCGAGGATCGGCTCGGCGTCGTCGAAGTCATTGCCTGGCCAGAGGTCTACCGGCGCTGCGAGGCGGTGATTCACGCCGACGAGCCGGTGCTCGTGACCGGGACGCTGGAGGCGAGCGAGGACCGCTGTCAGCTCATCGCCGACGAGGTCGAGGGGCTGACGGCGGCGCGCGAAAAATCGGTGCGGCAAGTTCACATTGCCCTGCGCTGCGAGCGGGTCGACGACAGCGCGTTGCGGACGCTGCGGCGGACGTTGAGCGAGCACCGCGGCTCGTGCAATGCCTTCCTGCATCTGCTGTTGCCGAACCGCACCGAGACGGTCATCGCTCTGCCGGCAGACTTGAAAGTCGCGCCGACGGAGCGCATGGTCGAAGCCGTGGAGCAACTCTTCGGCAGCGGGGTCACGTCGTTTCAGTGAGCGCCGACGTCCTCGATCCGCGCCCCGCCCGCCGCCAGGGCCGTCGCGCGCCGGTGCCGGTGCCGCCAGAACACGGGTGGCAGGAGCGGGCGATTCTCGTCGGCACCGAGCACGGGCCGCACCAGGGCTTGAGCGGCGAGGAATCGCTGGGCGAATTGGAACGGCTGGTGGATACCGCCGGCGTACTCGTCGCCGGCAAGGCGCTGCAGACCGTGCGGCGCATCAACCCCGCAACGTACATCGGGGCGGGAAAGGTCGAGCAGGTCGAGGCGATGATCCGGGAGCGCGCCGCCAACGTCGCGATCTTCGACGATAGCCTGTCGCCCGCGCAGCAGCGCAACCTCGAACGCGCGTTGAAGGTGAAGGTCGTCGATCGCAGCCAGCTCATTCTGGACATCTTCGCGCGGCGGGCGCAGAGCCTGGCGGGCAAGCTGCAAGTCGAGCTGGCCCAGCTCGAATATCTGCTGCCGCGCCTGACGCGCCAATGGCAACACCTGTCGCGCCTCGGCGGCGGCGTCGGCACCCGCGGCCCCGGCGAGACGCAGCTCGAAGTCGACCGACGCCGCGTCCGGGAGAAGATCGCTCGGCTGCGCCGGCGGCTGCTCGATGTCGAGCGCACCCGCGGGCTGCATCGCCGGAGCCGCGCCAGTGTGCCGTATCCGTGCATCGCCCTGGTCGGGTACACTAACTCCGGCAAGTCCACCCTGATGAACCGGCTGACCGAGGCCGAGGTGTTCGTCGAGGACAAGCTCTTTGCGACTCTCGATCCCACCGTCCGGCGCCTCGCTCTGCCGAGCGGCGGTGCGGCTCTGCTGATCGACACCGTCGGCTTCATCAACAAGCTGCCGCACGGGTTCGTCGATGCCTTCAAGAGCACGCTGGAGGAAGTGCGCGAGGCCGACCTGTTGCTGCATGTCCTCGACGCCAGTAACCCCCAGGCTGCCGACCAGGCCGTCGTGGTCGAACGCGTCCTCGGGGAGCTGTCGGCGGCCGATACACCGCGCATCACGGTGCTGAACAAGGCCGACCTGTTGCCGCCGGGGCATCGCGCGGCGATCGGCGCCGGCGGGCCGAGTTGCACGATTTCTGCCCGGACCGGCGATGGGATCGACACGCTGCTGGAGGCAGTGGATCGGGCGCTGCAATCGCGGCTCACGCGCCTCCACGTGACGCTGCCGGTGAGCCGCGGCGACCTGCTTGCCCGCTTGCGGCAGGCCGGAACCATCGTGCGGGAAGACTACGACGGCGACCGCGTCGAAATCGTCGCCATGGTCCCGGAGAAACTCGCGGGGCAAGTACGCAAAGCGGTGGGACCGCGGGCGTCATGCTGACGATTCCTAACTTCCTGACGCTGCTGCGCATCGTGGCCGTGCCGGTTTTCCTGATCCTCGTCAACGATGGCCGCTACGGCGCCGCGTTCGGCCTGTTCCTCGCCGCCGGCGTGACCGATGCCGCCGACGGAGTGATCGCGCGGCTCACCGGTCAGCATAGCGAGCTCGGCGCGAGTCTGGACCCGTTGGCCGACAAACTGCTGCTGGTCAGCTCGTTCGTGATGCTGACCTTCATCGGCGTCTTTCCCGCCTGGCTGATGATCCTTGTGTTGACGCGGGACGTCGTCATCCTCGCCGGCTATCTGGCCATCTACTTCCTCACCACGCCGATCGAGGTGCGGCCGAGTCCGGTGGGGAAATTCAACACTTTTCTCGAAATGCTCGCGGTCGGCTTCGCGCTGGTGACGGTGGCTCGGCCGGACCTTCCCATGGCACTCGTGAATCAAGCGACCTGGTACGCAACGGCGTGCACGATTGCGGTGTCGGGCATCCACTACGTCTACACCGGGCTGCTCTGGTACCAGCGCCAGGGCACGCCCAACAGCCCCCCTGGACCCGGTGGATCGGAGCCCTGAGAGGAGATCCGGAATGCTTTCAGGCCGCCGACTTGCTGCCCTAGTGACCGTCCTGGCGGTGTGGTTGCCGCAAGGAGATCCAGCCGTAGCCGAGCCCACCGCGCGAGAGTTGCTAGACAAGGTGCGCGAGGTCAACGAGACGACCCGCAAATGGACGGATCGCACCCAGCAAATGGCGGTGACGATCGTCGATCGCCGCGGCACGGAGCGCCGGCGGCAGATGCGCATCTATTACAAGAAGTATCCCGAGGACCGGAACAAGACGCTGCTGTTCTTCGAGGAGCCTGCGGACGTGAAAGGCGTCGGCTTTCTTCAGTGGGCGGATCCGCATGGCAAGGATACGCAGTGGCTGTACTTGCCCGAACTCAAGCGTCCGCCGCGGCAGATCAGCGGCGGCGCCAAACGCGAGAGCTTTGCCGGCACGGACTTCAGCTACGACGATCTGTCGATCCTGGGGCAGCTTGTCGACTGGAGCGAGGCGGACGCGCGCACGCGGCTACTGCGCACCGAGACGGCCGATGGATCGGCGGCCCACGTCATCGAGTTTACCCCCACCGGTAAGGATGTCGGCTACAGCCGGATCGTCGCCTGGTTGCGGGCCGGCGATCTCCTCATGACCCGCTACGATTTGTACACGGACGGAAGCGAGCCCGACAAGGTGCTGGTGCTCGATGACATCCGCAACGTCGGACCGGTGCCCACCGCGTTCCGCATGGAGATGAGGAACGCGCGCTCCGGCAGCCGCACGGAAGTGCGCATGACCGAAACCAGGTACGACACCGGCCTGGGCGACGATCAGTTCACGCAGAGAACATTGGAAAGGGGCCCTTGAGGCGAGGTGCGGCGTCCCGGCCGCCGGCCGTTACCTGAGGCCGCGGATGCCGTCGAGGACTACCCGGTCGGTCGGGAACGCCAGATCGGGAAGGGCGTCGAGACGGAAGTAGCGGATCGCGTCGAGGTCGTCGCCGGGCCGCAGGGTGCCCCCGGACACCGTGCCGTGGAACCACACGCCCACGGTCTGGCGGGCACGGTCGTGGAAGTTGGAGTGGACCGCGCACACGGTGCCGATGTTTACGGCGAGGCCGGTCTCCTCGGCCATCTCGCGGCGCGCGGCGTCGCGGATGTCCTCGTCCCACTCGACATAGCCGCAGGGGACGCACCAGCGGCCGGCGTAAGCTCCGCGCGCACGACGACCGAGCAGAATTCGGCCGTCGTGCTCGACGACCACGGCGACCCCGACGGCCGGGTTGCGGTAGTATACGCGGGCACAGAGACGGCAGATGCCGTGCGGGCCCGACCCGTGCCGAAGCAGCGGGCCGCCGCACCAGGGGCAGAATCGGGGAGCGTCGATCGCGGCGGTGGTCGGCGGTGGGTGCACGAGCTTCACCTACACCGGCAGCCCCGGCAGGCCAACCGCAGGTTGGCGCTTGGCGCTGCGACCGTGACGGACTACAAGACGGGGCAGAGAGGGCCATGCAACCCGTTCGCGCGCCGGACCTGACCCGTACGACGTTTCAATTGCTTGCGCTTGGCGGACTCATCGCGGCGAGCGTCTGGATTCTGCGTCCGTTCCTGATGTCGATCGCGTGGGCCATCATGATCGTTGTCGCCACGTGGCCCTTGATGGTGCGGGTTCAAGCCTGGCTCGGGGGCGGGCGTGCGGTGGCCGTCGGCGTGCTCACGCTTGCCCTGGTCTTCGTGCTGGTGGTGCCCTTCTACCTGGGCGTGACGGCGGTTGCGACCAATGCGCACGAGATCGTGGAGTGGTCGAAGTCGCTGGCCACTCTAACCGTGCCCGAGCCGCCGTCCTGGGTGGCGACGCTGCCCGTGGTGGGCCCGAAACTCGTGGTGCGCTGGCAGCAACTGGCCGCCGTCGAGTCGGACGAGTTGGCAATGCGGCTGGCGCCGTATGCGCAGACGCTGGTGCGGTGGCTGCTGGGGTTGGTCGGAGGCGCCGGCCTGTTGCTCGTCGAGTTGCTGCTGACGGTGATCGTCACGGCGATCCTGTGGGCAAATGGCGAGACCGCGGCGGACTGGGCGCGGCGTTTCGCGCAGCGTCTGGCCGGGCCACAGGGCGCGCGCGCGGTGATTCTTGCGGCGCTGGCCATCCGCGGCGTGGCGCTCGGCGTGGTGGTGACGGCGATTGCGCAGTCCGGCCTGGCGGGTCTGGGGATCGCGGTTGCAGGGGTGCCATTCGCGGCAGTGCTAACGGCGGTGATGTTCCTGCTTTCCATTGCCCAGGTGGGGCCGGCGTTGGTGTTGATTCCGGCCGTGATCTGGGTGTTCTGGACCCACGGTGCCGTGTGGGGCACGGCGATTCTGATCTGGTCCGTGGCCTGCAGCGCGTTCGATAACTTCTTGCGGCCGGTGCTGATCAGGCGCGGTGCCGATCTGCCGCTGCTGCTCGTTTTTGCCGGCGTGATTGGCGGCCTCTTCGGTTTTGGGGTAATCGGCCTTTTCATCGGGCCGGTCGTGCTGGCCGTGGCGTACACGCTCCTCGTTCACTGGGTGGACGAAGACGCGGGCGCGAACGAGGCCGGGTCACCGGCGGGCCGGTAGGAGGCGGGTTTACGCGCGCGCCGCCGTGGTGGCGGACGAGAAACGCGGGCGCGGGCACCACGGCGGCCACCGGCGCCGCTTGTGGGATTATCCGTTAACGTGCGGAAAGGCGGCGTTGAACCGCGCGCTGGCGTGTGGCGGCGCGCGGGTTAGACACCGGGCGGCGGGGCTGGCGAGCCGCCGGGCGGCCGATCTGGATCTTCCTTCCCTCCGTGCCCGGGATGACGGTAAACGCCGGGCGCAGTTGCGCTATCGCCGCCGCGATGAGGCGGTCCACATCCGCGTCGGTGTGTGACGGGTCGTGATGGAAGGGTACGAACTGCTTGACGTTCGCAAGGGCGGCAAACTGCATGGCTTGTTCGAGGCTGCTGTGGCCCCAGCCGACGTGCTCTGGATACTCGGACTGCGCGAACTGGGAGTCGTGGATCAGGAGATCGACGTTCGCGGCGAGCTGGTAACCGGAGGTCCACTCCGGCGCCCGCGGGAAAGGTTCGACGCCCAGCGCCGGTTCGTGGTCCGGAAGGTAGGTGACGGTTCCGGTGCTGGCGGCAATGCGATATCCGAGGGTCGGTCCGGGGTGGCAGACGAGGGCGGCGGTCACTTCGAGTTCGCCGATTTCGAAACGGTCGGTGGTGACTTCGTGCAGATGGAGGCAGCACGCCAGGTCCCGCAGGTGTACCGGGAACAGCGGCGGGGAAAGGTAGCGCATCAGGCGCTGGCGCAGCGTCAGGGTCGTGCTCGGCGGGCCCCAGATGTGGACGTCGACGCCGGCCTGGTGAATGGGCCAGAAGAAACCGAGTCCCTGGATGTGGTCAAGGTGGAGGTGGGTGAGCAGCAAGTCGACCCGGCGCGTGGTCCGGTCGAGACTCGCGGCCAGACGGCGCACGCCGGTTCCCGCGTCGAGGATGAGACGGGTGCCGGCGGGTCCCACGACCTCGACGCAGGACGTGTTGCCGCCATAGTGGGTGGTGTCCACTCCGGGCGCGGCCAGCGAGCCGCGCGTGCCCCAGAGAGTGACGCGCATCAGTGTCCCACCTCGTGAAAGACCAGCATCGCCCCGAGATTGCGCTCGCCCTGACAAGACAGCGGGAACGCAATCGCCTCCAATTTCCGCCGCGTACGATCGAGGCCCTGCACCCACAGGAACGCGTGGGCGACGCGGCGTTCGCTGAGGGCAACCATCAGCGGCAGTCGGGCGGCGGGGATCGGTCGGCCGGCGTCGTCGGTCGGCATCCAGGATGTGGCCCACTCGTCCGCCGGCATCTCGCCGGTCTCCTCGAAGCGGACGCCGAGGACACGTTCCGCCGCTTCGTTGTAAAACACGAGCGTGCCGCCGGCGTCGACGATGAACGCCGGCAGCGTGAGGGAGCTGGCCAACTGACGGGTCAGGATGACCTCGACCTCTTTATGTTCCATGCGGCGCGTCGCCTCTCCGGCCAAAGGCTCTTCCCCGCCCGTGCGGTGCCCCGGTGCCCGAAAGGTATCCCAACTAATTCTAGTTACCACAGGTTTTTGCGGGCATGGCAACCCCCTTCTGAGGGCCGGTGCGCCCGCCGGGCGTGGTGGACTCGGAACCCGCGCGTGGTGTAGGGGAGGCGGCGGGAGGATCGTCTGTATGCGACTGCAAGGACAGGTGGCCGTGGTTACCGGCGCGGCTCGCGGTATCGGCCTGGGAATCGCTCGCTGTCTGGCCGCCGAGGGGGCATCGATCGGCATCGTCGACATCGACGGAACCGAGGCCCAAACGGCCGCCGCCAACCTCGGCGTGCCGGCCATCGGTATTGCCGCCGACATCTCCCAGGAGCGGGAGGCCATCGCCGCCGTCGATGCCGTTGCCGAGCGCTTTGGCGGGCTCGACATTATGGTCAACAATGCCGGGGGCGGTGGGCCGAACAGCGTGCTCTCGGTCGGCAACCCCTTCACCCGCGTCGAACAGGCCGGATGGGACGACCAACTGACAACCAACCTGCGAACCACCTTCGCCGGCTGCAAGGCGGCCATTCCCCACCTCGAACGGCGCGGTGGCGGATCGATCGTCAATATCGCCTCGATCGCCGGACTGGTGCCGAACCCCGCCATTCCCGCCTACGGGGCGGCGAAGGCCGGGGTGATTCACGTGACTCGTAGTCTGGGGCTCGAACTCGGACCGAAGAACATCCGGGTCAACGCCATCTGCCCAGGCTTCTTGTGGACGAGGGCGTGGGAAATGCTCGCCATGCTGCTCAAGATGACGGTCCCTCGCTACGCCGACATGGAGCCGCGCGACATCTTCATGGATCAGGTGCGCAGCGCGACGCCACTGGGACGCGAGCAGACTCCCGAGGACATCGGCAAGCTCGTCGTGTTCCTCGCCAGCGCCGACGCGCAGAACATCACAGGTCAGGCGATCTCGGTGGACGGTGGCATCACGCTGCGCGTCGGGCCCAGCCGCGACGTCGGCTGAGAGTCCGATGGCGGGACCGTTCCGCCTGGTCGACCGTGTGATCGAGGTAATCCCGGGCGAGCGGATCGTGGCGCTGAAGAACGTGAGTCTCAACGAACCGTACCTCGCCGGACACTTTCCCGGCATGCCGATCGTGCCGGGTGTGCTGATTTGCGAGAGCCTGGCTCAGGCCGGTGCGATCCTGCTCGAACGTTCCGCTGGTGCATCCGGACCGGTCGAGCTCGCCGGCCTCGACGCTGTGCGCTTCCGGCGGCCGGTGTGGCCCGGGGACCAGATCCGTCTCGAGGT
The DNA here is from genome assembly GCA_023150935.1 of Candidatus Binatia bacterium. Classification (NCBI taxonomy): domain Bacteria; phylum Candidatus Binatota; class Binatia (SeqCode); species Binatia bacterium. The sequence continues at coordinate 17,497 of JAKLJW010000001.1, forward strand.
CGAGTTGCAAACGCGGCGCGGGGCGGTGTGGAAGATGCGCGGCCGAGCGCTGGTCGACGGTGAAGTGGTCGCCGACGGGGTGCTGCGGTTACGCGACGCGTGAGCCGTTGCCGGTCTACCACAGGCGAAAGATCAGCCCGAGAACGACCACGATCATGCGCAGCGTGTCGACGACCGGCCGGAAATGGCTGGCGTGCTCCGCCGGCGGCGGGTAGTACACGTCGACCGGAACCGATTCGATCCGGATCCCCGCGCGCACGGCACGGATCAACACCTCCGTTTCGAACGCAAAGTGATGCGCGCGCAGCGGCAGGCGCAGCACCGCGGCGAGCGGGTAGACACGAAATCCCGACTGGGTGTCGGGAATCGCCTGCCCGCAGGCGATCTCTACCCAGCGGTTCGCGAAGCGGTTACCGAACAGCCGTAACGGCGCCGCTTCGACCCTGTCCATTCGCCGCGCCCCGAGGATCAACGCTTCCGGTGAGTCGGCCAGAGCTTGCAGCAGGGCGGGGATCTGCGACGGGAGGTGTTGCCCGTCGCCGTCCATGGTCAGGGCGTGGCTGACGCCCGCGGCGTGCAACGCGCGCATGCCGGTGAGCAGGGCGACACCCTTGCCGCGGCGCTGCGGGTGGGTGACGACGGCGGCGCCGGCGCCGCGCGCTTGCACGGCGGTGTCGTCGCCGGAGCCGTCGTCGACCACCAGCACGTCGGAAACATGCTGCCGGGCGCCGGTCACGACGCCGCCAATCGTGGCACCGCAGTCGAGGGCGGGAATCAGGACGGCCACCGACGGCACGGAACCTCCATCCGTGGCGGCGCGGGTATCAAGCCGGTTGCGCCAGCTCGCGGGTAATAGCCGCCCGCACCCGCTGCATGAGATCGTCCCGGTCTTCGTAAGTCAGACCCCGCGTGGGGATCGGCGACAGGACGACGATCTCGACCTCGCCGGGAAGGATCGACAGTCGCGCCCCTTTCGGCATCACCTCGTGGGTTCCCTTGCAGACCACCGGGACGATGGGCACGCCGGCGCGGATGGCGGTGACGAACGCGCCCTTCTTGAACGGCAGCAGGCGCCCGTCCTCGCTGCGGGTCCCCTCGGGAAAGACGATCGCGGATACCCCGGCTGCACTTGCCCGGTTCATGCGGTCGATGGCATTCGGGCGGTCGTCGCGATCGATCGGGATCATGCCCATGCGCCGCAGCACCAGGCCCAGGACCGGCTCGCGGAAGAGATCGACCTTGGCGGCGAAGCGATTGTTTCCCGGGAGGTAGCCCAGCAAGGCGACGATGTCGAAGTGGCTCTGGTGGTTAGGCGCGAAGACGTACGGTTCGTTCCCGAGCTGCTCGGCGCCGCGGATGCGTATGCGCACCCCGCACATACGCGCCAGATTGCGCGCCTGCGCCTTGGCGAAGCGCCAGACGAGGTTCTCGTTGCGCAGCACGAGGGACATCGCCACGGCGATCGATCCCATGGCGAACAGCATGCCGCGAAAGAAAAGCCGGTTGACGACGATCCGGCCGCGAGAGACGGGTTGGTCGGCGGCGGAGACGCTCTCGGCCGGCGGTGCGGAAGTGGGCATCAGGTGTTGCTCCCGTGTATGTCGGTCGGTCCACGCGAGTTTCTGGACATGGTCAGCCCGAATAGCGCGGCCCGAATTGACTTGCCACCGGGTTTTTCGGAAACTCTCGGACTCCACCAGCCGATCGTGAGTTCGCCATGCGCGTCTATCTCGTCTCGCCGACGCACTACGCCCCCGACGGTTCGTTGCACAGGACGACGCGTTACTGGACGAGCGGCGTGACGTTGCCGTACCTCAAGGCGCTGACGCCACCGGGCTTCAAGGTGTCCTTTGTCGACGAGCTGTTCCACGACGTCGACCTCGATCGCGACTGCGACATCGTCGGGTTGACGGCCATGGGCCCGCAGATCAGGCGGGCCTACGACCTCGCCGAGCGTTTCCGCGACCGCGGCAAGCGGGTCGTACTGGGAGGGACGTGGGTGAGTCTCACGCCCGAGGAGTCGATGCGGCACGCCGACGCCGTCGTCGTCGGCGAAGCCGAGCACCTGTGGGCGGAAGTGCTGGCCGACCTGGCGGCGGGCCGCAGTGCGGGTATCTACCGGGCGCGCCGGTGGCACTCGCTCGAGAACCTGCCGCGCTTCGACTACACCTCGCTGCCCCTGCTGAAATACGACGTCTACCGGAAGAGCTGGCTTTATCGCATGTACTTCCACTGGCCGGTGATCTTCTCGCGCGGCTGTCCGCATCCCTGCCAGTACTGCGCGGTGCAGACCTACTACGACCGCAGCTACCGCACGCGGCCGGTCGAGGAAGTCATCGAGGACGTGCGCACCATCAAGGCGCTTGGCGGCAATCGAATCCTCTTCCTCGACGACAATCCGATCGGCCGCCCCGACGCGGCCAAGGAGCTGTTTCGGGCCCTCATCCCGTTGCGGGTGAAGTGGGCGAGCCAGTCGACGATCAATATCGCCCGCGATCCCGAGCTCCTCGACCTGGCGGCGCGCAGCGGGTGTGTGAGCCTCTCGCTGGGACTGGAGAGCATCAATCCGGCCAGTCTCGACGCGATCGGCAAGGGCTTCAATCTGCCGGGACGGTTTGCGCGGGATATCGCCGCCATTCGCGCCCGTGGCATTCAGGTGATCGCACTGCTGATGCTCGGGCTGGACGGCGATACGGTCGACACCTTCGGCCGGTCGCTGCAATTCCTGATCGACAACAAGATCTCGTTTCTGAAACTGTTCACGCCGTGCCCGTATCCGGGAACTGCGTTCCACGACGCTCTGAGCGGCGCCGGGCGCATCGTGACCACCGACTGGAGCCGGTACGACTACGGCAGCGCGCTCATCCGGCCGGCGCAGATGAGTACCGACGAGATGATGGCCGGTTTCCAGTACGTCTACGAGGGATTCTATTCGGTGAGTGCCATTGCGCGCAGGCTGTTTCCGCCCCCCATGGGCAGCTACCTCGAGACCCTCGCGTACCTGGTCGCCAACCTCAAGGTGAACCGCTACCTGCGCCGCCACGAAGCAGCCTGGGCGACGATCTCCTAGCCCACGCGTCGGATCGCCTGGAACTCACGCGCGGCGGGCACGAGAGGCAGCCTCAATCCGGCAGAATGGCCCGGTGCCCGCGGGCGCGTGCAGTGACTTGTTCGGCACTCCATCTGCGGGTACCGCCGAGCCGGGCGCTCCTCCGTACTCGTACTCGTTCACGTACTCGTACTCGTTCACGTACTCGTACTCGTTCACGTACTCGTACACGTTCACGTACTCGTACACGTTCACGTACTCGTACACGGCCACTTCCTCGCAGGCGTGCAACCGCCCGCGTTTCACTTTCATCGCTGCGTGCCCTCGGTCCGTGTACGAGTACGTGTACCGCTTCGCTGAGTACGTGTACGGAGTGGAAGCCGAACTGCCGATACAGCCGCGAACGTGCGCTCCGCACGCGTAAGGTTACGCGAACACACGCACTCCACCCGCGAGACCTGCCGGTCGCGGAAGGCCACCTGGAACTCGCGGCGATAGCAGGGGGCAATTGACAGGCGCTGAAATCGTGCGGTACACGCTGGCGTCGCGTCGCCCATTGGCGTCGCGAGTGGGGCACTGCTTGGATTCGATGAGCGCGGAGAGGGCTGCAGCACGATCGGCGGCGGAACGGGTAAGCGCTCCGGCCCCGGCAAGGGCAGGCGGCCCGCGGCGCCGGACCGTGCTGGCGCGGACGGTCGCGGCGTTTCTCGTCCTTGCTACGCTGCCGTTTGTCGGCGGCTGCCTGATGTTTGCCGGGCGGCACTGGGAGGAAGTTCGCCAGTCGGTCGTCGAGCCCGTCAACTCCTCCATGCACCGCCACCTGCCCCGTGACATCAAGGCGAAGGACAAGACCGCAATCCTCGCCCATTACGCCACCGATACGGGGACCGGTCTTACGTGGGATGCCGCGACACCGGTCAGCGACGGATTCGCGGAACGGCGCACGCGCTGGTCGGGACGGTCCGGCCCGGAGCCGATCGGACACCGTTACGACATTCTCCTCGCGCAGTTCCGCGACATCGAAAAGGCCGACCTCCGCATCCATCGGGTGCACTGGGACCGGCCGTCGCCGCTCGGATATCCCGCCGACTTCCACCTGATCGTGCGCGGGGTGGCGCCAAACGGCGAACGAATGCTCCTCGATCAATGGACCCGCGTCTGGATCGACCGCCGCAACGACCGCTGGGTGATCGCCGGCGAGGAAGTCCGCAGTCGAGAGACCGTCAGCGCGGCGCAGCCGCGGTTCGAGATCGCAACCGAAGCGGCAGGCATCCGCGACGTTCACGAGGTGGAAGGATCGCCGGTGTTTCGGCTCATCGGCGACATGGCCGGCAGCTCGGGTGCGGCGGTGGCCGATATCGACTGCGACGGCTTCGAAGATGTTGCCCTGTTGAGCAGTTCGCGGCTCGCGCTTTACCGCAACAGCGGCGACGGCACGTTTTCCGACGCGACGGCGGCCAGCGACTTTCCTCCACGGCTCGATATCGCGGGAACCGGCCTGGTGTTCTTCGACGCCGACAACGACGGCGATCCGGATCTGTGGATCGTCGGTATTCGCGGCGAGCGCTTCTACCGCAACGATGGCTGCTCCCGTTTCACCGACGTCTCCGAGAACGCCGGCATCGGACCGAGCGCCTGGTCGAGCATGCCCATCGTTGCGGACTACGACCGCGATGGCTTCCTCGATGTGTTCGTCGTCCGTATGGGGGATCACGAGAACACGGCGCCGGAGCCGAACTGGGATGCCCGCAACGGGGTTGGCGACTCGCTGTACCGAAACAACGGCGACGGCACCTTCACCGATGTCTCCGAAGTCGCCGGCATCAGAGAGCCGGGTTGGGGACTCGCCGGCGCGTGGGGCGACTACAATAACGACGGCTATCCGGACATTTACGTCGGCAACGAATTCGGGACCAACGCTCTGTACCGCAATAACCGCGATGGAACGTTTACCGACGTCGCGGCAGTGGCCGGCGCGGAAGACCGCGGTGCGGCGATGGGGATTGCGTGGGGCGACTACGACAACGACGGGGATCAGGACATCTTCGTTTCCAACATGTACGCCAACTCGCGGTGGGTGTTGTTCCATCCGGAGTTCCCGCCGCCGGTGCCGTGGTACTTTAGTTGGGTGCCCCGGTCGGACGTCGAAAAGATCATCGAGGAGCTTACCCGCGGCAGCTCGTTGCTGCGCAACAACGGCGACGGCACCTTCACCGACGTCAGCGAGGCGGCCGGCGTGCGCGACACGCAATGGGGGTGGGGCGCGGAGTTCCTCGACTACAATAACGACGGCCGGCTCGACATTTACGCCAGCAACGGGTTCATCACGGGGGACCTCCCCGACGATATATGACTGGACATGTTCGACGGCGTCGGTCGACGCCGCGACCAGAGGACCGGGCAACTGGTGAGCATCGGTGAGCACAGCCTCAACGGCATGGAGCGCGACTATCTTCTGCGCAACAACGGCGACGGTACGTTCGTAGACGTCGCCTACGTCAACGCCGCCGACCGGATCGAGGACGGGCGCGGGGTGTCGATCGTCGATTACGATCAGGATGGGCAGGTCGACGTCGTCCTGCGGAACTATCGGCAGCCGGCGCAACTGCTGCACAATCGCGGTGGATCCGGCCACTGGCTGGAGATCGACCTGGAGGGCACGCGCAGCAACCGCGACGCCGTCGGCGCCCGAATTACGGTAGCGGCCGGAGGGAAGCGGCAGACTCGCGAGGTGCGGGCCGGCTCGGCGTATCTTTCGGCGTCGTCGTTGGTCCAGCACTTCGGACTCGGCAAGGCGGATCGCGCCGATGAAGTTCGCATCGACTGGCCCTCCGGCGAGGTGACGCTCCTGTTCGATACCGTGGCCGATCGCCGCCTCTTTGTACGCGAGGGGGATACTCGGGCCACCACGGCGGGAGTGCCCATGACCTGGCGGTAGTCTCAAGACGCTGAAAATGTGGTGCCCTCCGCGGGGGGCTGACGCCCGAACAGAAAAGAACCAGGCGGCGGGGAAATATGCCGACTGCCGGATCCCGAACGTCAACGAGCTGCAGAGTCTCGTCAACTACGGCGCGTCGTATCCTTCGGTGCACGGTGCCTTCAACTCGAGTTGCACGGCCGGTTGCACGGTCGACGGGGTCGGCGGGCCGGTGTGCAGCTGCACCGCTTCGGGCAACTACTGGTCGTCTACTACGTATCAGAACACCCCGGGCAACGCGTGGCACGTCTACTTCGGCAATGGGGAAGCGGACGCGAACAATAAGTCCACCAGCCCCTATGTCCGTGCCGTGCGTGGGTACGCGCGCGCACGCCACGTTTATGGGGCGACTGGCTTGAGCCCGGCGATTCATCGTCGGGTCAGGGATCTCGGCTCGGCGGGAGCCTCGCCATCCAAATCCGACTTCTTTGCGCCATCCGCGCTCCGCTGCAATTGCAAATCAGCGCTCCCAGAGGATCTGCGCCGCCTCCAACGGCACCATCGCGGCCGGGTGAGCGGGGACGACGCGGGCCGTGTAATCGTTCGGCGAGCGGTCCGCCGCCACGTCGCCGGAATAGAGAAACGCGTTGGTGGCCCCCGTTAGCGCCGCGCCGCGCTGCAATGGCACGCGCACCGGGGCGCCGCCGTCGAGGCCTTCCGCGTACAACTCGATCGCCACGCTGCCGGCGTCGACGTCGCCGAGATAGACGTGAATGTCGAACCGATGCCGGTTCTTGGCCGTATTGACGCGGACGTCCCCGAACCTCAAGGTGCCCCAGCGCTGAGCCAGGGTTCGTGACCAGCGCAGGATCTCGGCGCCGAGCCGGCCCTTATCGGCGGCTCGGCCCGCGTACGCCTGCGCCGCGGCCAGGTAGTGCTTCTCCGTGTACTCGCGCACGGCCCGGTTGGTCGAGAACCGGGGCGTAAGACGCGCCATGCTGGCGCGCATCTTTGCCACCCAACCAGCCGGAATACCGTCGCCGTTGCGCGTGTAGAACAGGGGCACCACTTCGGTTTCGAGGAGTCGGTACAGGGTCTCGGCCTCGGCGGCATCCCACGCCGGATCGTCGCCGTGCTCCTTGCCGTCGCCCAGCGCCCAGCCGAACTCCGGCGCGTACGCCTCCGCCCACCAACCGTCGAGCTCGGAAAAGTTGAGGCCGCCGTTAACCAGCACCTTCATGCCGCTCGTACCGCACGCTTCCCACGGCCGCCGCGGGTTGTTCAGCCAGAGATCGACCCCCTGCACCAGGTTCTCGGTGACCGACATGTCGTAGTCGGCGACGAACGCAACGTGGCGCGCGACTGCCGGATCGCGTGTGAACTGCACCCACTGCCGCACGAGCGCTTTGCCCGGTTCGTCCTGGGGATGCGCTTTGCCCGCAACGACGATTTGCACCGGCATCTTGGGGTTGGTGAGCAGGCGCATCAGCCTCTGCGGGTCGCGCAGCAGCAGATTCGGCCGCTTGTAGGTCGCAAAACGCCGGGCAAAGCCGATGGTGAGCGCGTCGGGGTCGAAGATCTGCTCGGTTTCTCCGACCTCGCGTGCGGAGGCTCCGGCGGCGGCGAATTGCCGCGCGAGTCGCTGCCGGGTCCAGCGTACGAGGTCCCGGCGGCCGTTGGAGCGGAGCTGCCAGAGTTCGGCGTCGGTGGCCTTCTGGAAGTCCTGCTCGACTTTCGGCATTCCCTCGAGCCAACGCGCCTGACCGCAACGCTTCGTCCACAGGGCGTCAGCCGCGGCCGAATCCCAGGTCGGGGCATGGACGCCGTTGGTCACCGCGCCGACGGGCACCTCCGCCACCGGCCAGCGCGGAAAGAGCGGGGCGAACAGGCCGCGACTGACGACGCCGTGAAGCTCGCTGACGCCGTTGACTGCGCCACTCGCCCGGATCGCCAGATAAGCCATGTTGAAGGACTCCGAAACATCCGCCGGGTTACCCCGCCCGAGCGCCAGCACGGCGTCCACGCCGATGCCGAGATCGTCTGCGTACGGCGACATGTAGGTGCGGAACAACCCGGGCTCGAAGCGATCGAACCCGGCAGGTACGGCGGTGTGAGTCGTGAACAGATTGCCCGCGCGGGTGACGACCAGCGCGACGTCGAAGGGCTGTTGGTTCGCGCGCATGAAGTCGCGCGCGCGCTCGAGCACCGCGAAGGCTGCGTGCCCTTCGTTCAGATGACACACGATTGGGTCGACGCCGATCGCGCGCAGCAGCCGCCAGCCGCCGATGCCGAGGACCATTTCTTGTTGCAGCCGCAGCTCGGGGCCGCCCCCGTAGAGTTCGCTGGTGATACCGCGGTCCGCGGGCAGATTCGCGGGGTCGTTGCTGTCGAGCAGGTACAGTCGGGCACGGCCCACACGCACCTCCCAGGTGCGCAACCACAACTTGCGCCCGGGCAGGTCGATGCTCAGCCGCAGCCACTCGCCGTCGGTGCGCACCGGCACCACCGGCATCTGTACGGGATCGTTGTGCGGGTAAAGGGCCTGCTGCCCGCCGTCCCGGTCGAGCACCTGGCGGAAGTACCCCTGCTGATAGAGCAGTCCGACGCCATGAACCGGCACGCCGAGATCGCTGGCCGCCTTAAGCTGGTCGCCGGCGACGTTGCCGAGGCCGCCGGAGTAGATCGGTAGCGCTTCGGTCAGCATGAACTCCATGCAGAAGTACGCCACCGCCCCGAGCGGCGGTTGCGGATGCGCCGCCTGGAACCATGCCGGCGCCTGCAGCACCTGCCGGTAGGCCTCGAGAATCGCGCGACCGAGCTTCTGCACTTTCGGGTCCGCTGCCAGTTCCTTGAGTCTCGATTCGGACACCGTCTGCAGAATCAGCCAGGGGTTGCGCGTGAGCGCCCACACCTCCGGATCGATCAGCTTCCAGAGTTCGTCCGCCGAGTGAATCCAGTACCAGCGCGTATCCAGGGCCAGCTCGGCAAGGAATTCGATTCCCTTGACCGGGGGCAGCAAGTATCGGAATCCCTCTTCAGCCATCGTGTCCTCCCTCTCTGCCTCGACCCCCACAGTGGACCGTGGGACAGCCGCAAGTTGGACTCCACTGCTGCCCCGATGTACAGTCTTTGTCGGATCTTGCAAGCTGCGGAGCACGGACAACGAGGAGGAGGACGGCGACGATGTACGGCAGGTCGATAACAACGGGCGTAGTGCTGGTGGTGGCCGCGGCCGTGCTGGCGGCAGGGTGCAGTGCGATCCGGCGCAGCGAAGCGGAGAGCACGGAGGAGATCCTTGCCGCGGCGGGCTTCACGATGCAGGTCGCCGACGACCCGACCGAAGCGGCGAAACTGGAAGCCCTCGACCCGCCGCTCAAACTGATCTCGCGCGTCAAGGATGGGAAGGTGGTTTACACATACGCCGACCCTTACAACTGCAAATGCGTCTACGTCGGAACCGAGGCCCAGTACCAGCAGTACCGCCGTCTCGCCCTGCAAAAGCAGATCGCCGACGAACAGCTCGAAGCCGCCGAAGCCGCCGAGAGCGCGGCGACGATGGGTCCGTGGTGGTGGTGGTAATAGTCGGCCGCGCGTCAGCCAAACCATGACGGCGCCGTTCGAGATCGTCGTCGACGGGCCGGCGGCGCTCGCCGAGGTCTTTTGCGAGCGGTTCACGGCGGCCGCCGCAGCGGCGGTCGCGGAGCGCGGGCGCTTCACCATCGCGCTTCCCGGCGGTTCCGTGGCGCAGACCTTCTTCCCACCCCTCGCGCACGCGCAGGTCGATTGGCGCAGCGTGCAGGTCGTCTGGGGCGACGAGCGCGCGGTGCCGCCCGACGATCCGGAGTCGAACTTCGGAGCGGCCCGCGCGGCGTTGCTTGACCGCGTTCCGATCCCCGCTGCGAACATCCATCGCATGGCCGCCGAGGCGGCGGATATGGACGCCGCGGCCGCCGCGTACGGGCGCGATCTGCGCGGCCTGCTGGGCTCGCCGCCGCGCCTGGACATTGCTCTCCTCGGGGTTGGACCCGAGGGGCACGTCTGCTCGTTGTTTCCGGGCCATGCCGCGCTGACCGAGCAAGACGCCTGGGTGGTGGCCGTGCACGATTCGCCCAAACCTCCACCGCAACGCTTGACCCTCACGCTGCCGGCGTTGTGCACCGCCGCGCTCGTTTGTGTCGCGGCCTTCGGGGCCGCGAAGGCGACGGCCTTGTGCGAGGCTATCGAGTCGCCGGCCTCCACGCTTCCGGTGGCGTTGGCGGCACGCGGTGGCCGGCACGCCCTGTTTCTGCTGGATGCCGCCGCGGCCAGCCGGCTAAGTGCTCCGGTTCATTAGTCCGGCGACGTATTTCGTTCGTCCCGAGTAGCGCCATCTTTTCGGCGGCGTATCGAGGGGCGGGGCCGCAAAGCCGCTCGCCAGGCTGCCCCTCGATACGCCCCTGAGAAAACGGGGCTACTCGGGGCGAACGGGAAGCGTCGTACGGAATACGTCGCCGTAATTGTGCCCATCACTAGTAAGTAACCGTTGACTCTCGCTTCGTGCCGAACGTGAACGTCGACGTCCCGTTGTCTTTGCTGGGCATCCTGGACGTCGGGCAGGTGTTGCGGCTGAACGACGACTGACCGGGGGAGCATCGGTCGACTTTCGATGACGGCGCGGCGGGGTCTGCGACGGGGGGCGACCGGACGGGGGCCGGATTTACAACCCGCGAGGCATCGACTAATCCGACGGCCGTGGGCGCGATCATCGACGGCAAGGCGGTTGCCGCGCAGGTGCGCGAGGAAGTGCGGCGCGACGTCGCGGCTTTCCGCGCGGCGTTCGATTCTGCCCCCAGCCTCGCCACCGTGCTCGTTGGCCAGGACGCCGCTTCGGCGACCTACGTGCGCAGCAAACGCAAGGCGTGCTCGGAGGTCGGCATCGCCTCGGTGCCGCACGAGTTGCCCGCCCGCGCCACGCAGGCAGAGCTGGACAGCCTGGTCCGCAGTCTCAACGCGCGCAGCGACGTGCACGGCATCCTCGTGCAACTGCCGCTGCCGGCGCATCTGAACACCCACGCGGTGCTGGCGACGATCGACCCGGACAAGGACGTCGACGGCCTGCACCCGATCAACCAGGCCCGCCTCTTGATGGGCGAGGACGGTTTGCGCCCCTGCACGCCGCTCGGCGTGATGCGATTGATTGCCACCACCGGGACTGCGTTAGAGGGCGCGCAGGCCTTGGTCATCGGCCGCAGCAACCTGGTCGGTAAACCCGTCGCGCTCATGCTGCTCGAGGAGCACGCGACGGTCACCATCTGCCACTCCCGCACTCGCCACCTCGACCGGGAGGTGGGGCGCGCCGATGTGGTCGTGGCGGCCATCGGACGTCCCGGGCTGATCGACGGCGCCTGGATTCGGCCGGGCAGCGTCGTCATCGACGTCGGAATTAACCGTCTGTCCGACGGGCGACTCACCGGCGACGTCGACTTCGCCGGCGCCCGCGAGCGTGCCGGCTTCATCACCCCCGTACCGGGCGGCGTCGGTCCGATGACCGTCGCCATGCTGCTGCGCAACACCCTGGCGGCAGCGCACCGGCAGGCCGCAGCCCATGGCGAATGAACTGGCGACGCCCGTGGCTCGTTATTCGTCGTGTGGCGGTCGCTTCGCGACCGTCGCCTGCCGCCTCTCAACTCTCGACTCCCGACTATGAAACGCACACCTCTCTACTCCGCACAGCGCGCTGCCGGCGCACGGTTCGTCGACTTCGGCGGCTGGGAGCTGCCGGTCCAGTACACCGGCATTCAGGACGAGCACGCCGCGGTGCGCACGCGGGCCGGCCTTTTCGACGTCAGCCACATGGGCGAGATAGAGCTGCGCGGGCCGCACGCCGTCGCCGCCGCCCAGGAACTGACCGTCAATGACGTTGGCCGCCTTGCCGACGGGCAAGCGCAGTATTCTCTCCTCTGCCTGCCAACGGGCGGCGTCGTCGACGACATCATGGTCCATCGCCTCGCCGCCGACCGCATCTTGTTGTGCGTCAACGCCGCCAACGTCGACAAGGACCTGGCGTGGATCCGCGAGCACGCCGGGGCCGCCGAAGTGGTCGATCGCAGCGACGCCACGGCGCAGCTCGCGCTGCAGGGGCCGCTGGCTACCGAGATCCTCCGCGGCCTGACCGATATTCCCCTTGCCGACCTGCCGCCGTTCGCCTGCCGCGAGGGCCGGGTCGCCGGTTGTCTCGTCCTCGTCGCCCACACCGGCTACACGGGCGAAGACGGCTGGGAGCTGTACTGTGCGGCCGCCGATGCCGTGAAATTGTGGGAGACGCTGCGGCAGGCCGGTGAGCCGCACGGGATGTCCCTTGCGGGCCTGGGCGCCCGCGACACGCTGCGCCTCGAACGCGCGTTGCCGCTCTACGGACACGAGCTCAGCGAAGCGACGACGCCGCTCGAAGCCGGTCTCGCCTGGGTGGTCCGTTTTGCCAAGCCGTCGTTCGTCGGCAGAGCGGCGCTGCAGCGGCAGCGCGCGGCCGGCGTGACGCGTCGTCTGGTCGGTCTCGCCATGTGCGAGCCTGGCATTCCGCGGCAGGGGTACGCCATTGTGGACGGCGACCGACCCGTCGGAACGGTCACCAGCGGGACCAAGTCACCCACTCTTGGCAAGGCAATTGGCTTAGGCTATGTCGCCAGCGGTTTGCACGAAGTGGGTACGCACCTCGGCGTCAAGGTCCGCGAGCGGATCGTGCGCTGCGAAGTGGTGGCGCTACCGTTTTACCGGCGTGCCGAGGCAAGGAGATAGGAGATGGAGTTCCCGGACGACCTCAAGTACTCGAAGGAGCACGAATGGGTTTTGGTCGAGGGCAGCGTAGCCACGATCGGCATTACCGACTACGCCCAGGAGCAGTTGGGTGACATCGTCTTTGTGGAGCTACCGGCAATCGGGGACAAGGTGAGCAAGGATGACGCGTTCGGCGTCGTCGAGTCCGTGAAGTCGGTCAACGATATCTACGCTCCGATCTCGGGGAAGGTTCTGGAGGCTAACGACGATCTCCCGGAGAACCCCGAAATGGTAAACGACGATCCGTACGGCGACGGTTGGATGATAAAGATCGAGGTTTCCGACGCCGAGGAACTCGACGACCTGATGACCGCCGACGAGTACAAGGAGTACGTCGCCGAGGAAGAAGAAAAGGAATAGGGTCTGCGTTCCGCCATGTGGCGACGCGTCCGGACCGGCCGCCGAGCCGGCTGGTTTCCGCGGTTCCTTCAACGCCGATTTCAGGCACACTCACGCTTGTGCGTTTCCTTCCCCATACCGAAGACGACATCCGAGCGATGCTCGATGTCGTCGGGGTCGGTTCGGTCGACGATCTGCTCGCCACGGTTCCGGAAGAGCTGCGCAGCCGTGCCGGCTTGAGCTTGCCGCCCGGCCTCTCGGAGCAGGAGGTCCGGAGCCGTCTCGACGCGATGGCGGCGCGCAACAACACCGGGGCGACGCACGCTTTTCTGGGTGCCGGGGCCTATCCGCACTTCGTGCCCGCGGTGGTCGATCAGATTCTGCAGCGCGCGGAATTCTACTCGGCCTACACTCCGTACCAGCCCGAGGTCAGTCAGGGAACGTTGCAGGCCATCTTCGAGTTTCAAAGCCTGACGGCCATGCTGTTCGGCATGGAGGTGGCCAACGCCAGCATGTACGACGGCGCTTCGGCGACCGCAGAGGCGGTGTTGATGGCGCACCGTATGGCCGCCAAACGCCCCAGAGTCGTCCTGTCGCGCGCCCTCCATCCGCAATACCGCGAAGTCGTGCGCACCTACTGTGCCGGTGCCGGTAGCGTGGAGCTTACCGAGGCGCCGTTCGACCCCGCGGGCCGCACCGACCTCGACTCGCTGGGCGCGTCGATTGACGACCGGACGGCTGCCGTGGTCGTGGGCTACCCGAACTTCTTCGGCGTCGTCGAGGACCTGGGCCGGCTGGCCGCTCTCGCGCACGATCGCGGAGCGCTGTTGATTACCGCAACCCAGGAGGCCCTCTCCCTGGCGCTTCTCCAGCCGCCGGGTCACTACGGTGCGGACATTGCCGTGGCCGAAGGGCAGAGTCTCGGCGTGCCGCTGTCGTACGGCGGTCCCGGGGTGGGCTTGTTCGCGACCCGCAATGCCTTTGTCCGGTCCATGCCCGGGCGTCTGGTCGGCGAGGCGACCGACGGGGCAGGGCGGCGCGGCTACGTGCTGACGCTGGCGACCCGCGAGCAGCATATTCGCCGCGAGAAGGCGACGTCGAACATTTGCACCAACCACGGCCTCGTCGCGCTGGCGGTCACGGTCTACCTGTCGATGCTGGGTAAGTCGGGCCTGCGCGATCTTGCTGCGACCAACACCGCGCGGGCACATCAGACCGCGACGCGACTGACTGCCGGCGGACGCTGGCGGCTCGGTTTCGAGGCGCCGTTCTTTAACGAGTTCGTGCTGCGCGGTGCGGGGGCCGGAGCGGCGTGGGCGGGCGCGCGGGGGCGCGGCGTGCTCGCCGGAGTGCTTCTGGGGCAGTGGTACCCGGAGCTGTCAGATGCGCTGCTGCTGTGCGTCACCGAAATGCACTCTTCCGCTGCGATCGACGACCTGACCGCCGCGCTCGGGTGACGCAATGACGACGCCAGGGAAACAGGCTGGACTGCTGCTCGACGAGCCGCTGATTTTCGAGCGTAGCCGCGCCGGCCGTAGCGGCGTTGCGGTGCCGGCCGCGGCGGCCGACGCGGTCGAGTTCCTGCCGGCCGAACTGCTGCGGCCGCCGATCGAGGGTTTTCCCGAGGTCAGCGAGCCCGAGGTGCTGCGGCATTTTCTGCGCTTGTCGCAGTGGAACTACGGCACGGCCACGACGTTCTATCCGCTCGGCTCGTGCACGATGAAATACAACCCGGTCGTCAACGAGCTGGTCGCTCGTTTGCCGGGATTCGCCGATCTTCATCCGCTGGTCCCCGACGATGCCGCCCAGGGCGCACTGGCGCTGATGTGGGAGCTGGAAGGCATGCTGGCCGACGTCAGCGGCATGACCGCCGTCAGTTTGCAGCCGGCCGCGGGCGCCCAGGGCGAGCTTGCCGGTATGAAGATGATTCGCGCGTACCATGCCGATCGCGGCCGGCCGCGTAAGAAGGTGCTCATTCCCGCCAGCGCTCACGGCACCAACCCGGCGAGCGCGGCGCTCTGCGGATACAGCGCCGTTCAGGTCCAGGGAAACCGCATCGGCCTCATCGAGGCCGACGCGGTCCGGCGCGCGATGGACGATGACGTCGCCGCCTTGATGATCACGAATCCGAACACGCTGGGCTTGTTCGAGCGGGAGATCGTGCAGGTGGCGGCCGCGGTCCACGACCGCGGCGGTCTCGTCTATCTAGACGGCGCCAATCTCAACGCGCTACTCGGCGTCGCCAGGCCGGCGCACATGGGCGCCGATGTCCTGCAGTTCAACCTCCACAAAACTTTCTCCACGCCGCACGGCGGTGGCGGCCCGGGCGCGGGACCGATCGGCGCTGCCGACACGCTCGAGCCTTACTTGCCGACGCCGCGTCTGGTGCGGAGGGGAGACAGGTTCGCCTGGAGCGACGACTTCCCACGTTCCATCGGGCGCGTGCGCTCCTTCCACGGCAACTTCGGCATGCTGATACGCGCCTACGCGTACATTCTTGCCATGGGTGGAGACGGCCTCGCCGCGGCGACACGCATGGCGGTGCTAGCCGCGAATTACATCCGCAAGCGCCTCGGCGGAGCGTACCACCTGACCTACCCTGATACCTGCATGCACGAGTGCGTCTTCAGCGACCGTGGTTTAGAACCGCACGGGGTGAAGACGCTCGACATTGCCAAGCGCTTGCTCGATTACGGTTTCTACGCGCCGACGATTTATTTCCCCCTGGTCGTCAGTGGCGCGATCATGATCGAACCCACCGAAACCGAGAGCAAGGAGACGCTCGACGAATTCGTCGACGCCATGCTGACCATCGCCCGTGAGGCCCGCGAAACCCCGCTCGTGTTGCAGGAAGCGCCGACCCGCACCCCCGTCAGTCGCCTCGACGAAGCCCGC
Source organism: Candidatus Binatia bacterium (assembly GCA_023150935.1). Taxonomy (NCBI): domain Bacteria; phylum Candidatus Binatota; class Binatia (SeqCode); species Binatia bacterium. Next base: position 33,510 of record JAKLJW010000001.1, read on the forward strand.
GCCGCCCGCCATCCAGTGCTACGCTGGAAAGCGTGACCGGGGGCGCGAACCGCACCGCCGGCCCGAGAGGCAACCGACGACGATGGGCGGTTCGTCTGTCCCCCCCCCCAACTCACCACCAGCCGCCCAGTCGCACGCCGACGCCGACGATCGCCAGCAGCACCGCGACCAGCGACACCGGCACGATGTGCCACGCGAGAGCCTGCAAGTTGCCCTTGCCGAGCCGGGGAATGAGCCGCAACCGCGCGTCGGCCGCCAGGGCCACGGTGGCCGCCAGCAGGAGCAACTTGACGCCGATCAGGCGCGACACCGGCGTGTCGAAGGCCAGCCACTGCCGCACGTCCGGCACGTAGACCGTCGCCAGCCACAGGCCGGTCACCACCTGCACGACCAGAGCCGGAATTCCCACTCGTTCGTAGCGCGACTCGAAGAACCTGACGATTTCCGGGTCGCCCCGGCGCAGCGCCTCCAGCAAAAAGCCGAGTACCAGCACGAGATGACCGCCGGTCCAGACCGTGGCGCCAAGGACGTGCAGGGTGATCATCAGGGGGTACATTCAAGCCCCCCATACCCGAATCGCCTGCCAGTCTAAACCCCATCGTCCGCGTGGGCGCACTTGCGCCGGGGCGGCCGGCTCAGGGATCGAGGCACGCCAGTTCCGTGTCGAAGCGGGCCTGGAGCCGCGGATCGACGGCCGCCGCCGGCCCGGGCATGTGCGCCCGCGGCTGGCGCAGGCGGCGCCGCAACCACCATGCTGCCGTCGCCACGCCCGCGGCGAAAAACAACGGCGGCATAACGTAGGCGAGTACGTTGAATCCGCTCGCCGGCGGGGCGGCCAGGATGCGGTCCCCGTATCGTCCGCGATACGCCGCCAGAATTGCCGCCTCCGATTCGCCGGCCCTCAGACGCCGGATGACGTCCCGCTTGATCTCGTCGGCGAGGGGGCTGGAGTGGTTGTCGACGGTCTGAGAAAAACAGCAGGGGGCGATCAACTGGGATTCTACCCGACGCGCCGCGAGCGCCACCCCGGGATCGGGTTGCTCAACCCCGCCGGCCCGGCCGCTGCCCGCGACGATCCCGATCAGACCTGCAACGACAATTGTCAGTGCCGCGCTCCGGGTGGGGCGGCGAAGAAACCGCGGCGACGCGTGCCGCACCGTGAAACGAACGCCCCCGGTGTCGGCGGCGCGCGCGGATTGCATTTGGGGAGGGCGCCGCCCCGGCTCTCCCCATCCCCGTGTCACGCGCCACGGCATCATCGACGAAATTCGTAAGATACACGTACCCGCCTGTCGATGCGGCAACCTGTCGCAGGCCCGCGCGTCGGCCGTGGAACCGCCGGGGTTGTGGTGGCCGTGTGAACGCAGTCACGCGGAGACTGCCAGAATTGACTTGCAGGCCACGCACGTCTAGGGATCCTCTCTGCTCAGCGTCCGTCGCCCCCCAGCGCCGCATCACCGAGCGTCGTGGTTCGACGACTTTTCACGCGCTTTGCGGGAAGGAAGGTGACGCGATGGTCCTTACCGACGTCGAAGCGCTGTTGACCAGCGTGATGCGCAGCATCGACAAGAAGATCGCAATCAAGGTGGTCCCCAGCTCCGACACCAACCGGCCCGGCGTTACGGTGGCGCTGTCCTGCGGCAGGCGCAGCGGTACCCTGGAAGTTGCAGAAGCGGACATTGACCAGGCGCGCAAAGAGCCCGCGGCGCGGCACCGGCTGCGGAGCGCGATGAAGCGCGCCCGCGATCGGATGTGGAACGAGCCCGGCCATATCTTCAGCACCAAGCTCGAACGCGCCAAGCTCGAAGGCAGCTCCTGGTTTCGCCCCCAGCAGGGAGGTCGGGGCCGCCGCTAGCCGGCGGCCGTGGGGCGGCTCAGGTCATGACTTCTTCGCGGTCGGCAAGCTCTTGCATGGCCTGAGATCGGAGATCGTCGAGGCGCCCTTCCTCGAGCGCTTGCAGCGCGACCTCGTAGGCCTTTGCAGTTTCGTCGCGCGGTAGAATCACGTAGTCCGCCCCGGCCTCGTAAAGAGCGCGGGCGCGAGCCAGAGTCTCCGCCGCCAAAATCACCCGGGCGTTGGCGTTCAAACGCCGCACCTGCCGCAGCAGGGTGGCGTTGTCGGTGCCCCGCAGGAAGTCATCCGACACCGTCGAGATGACGACCCGAGCCGACGCAACCCCCGCGTGGGCCAGCGTGTCGAGGTGGCTGATGTCGCCGTAAACCACCGGCACTGCCACCTCGCGCAGGTGGCGGAACACCTCCGGGCTGAAATCGACGACGACAAATCGGTGCCTGCCGACCATCTCGTACTGCAATCGGTGGAGCAGAGAACTGGCGACACGATGGAAGCCGAGAAGCACGATTTCCGGCGCGGCCGGGAGAGAATCGGTGGCGGCTTCCGGGCCTGCGTCGACTTGCAAACCCAACCGTTGTAGCGCCGACACCCAGCGCTGCGCGAGGCGATGGCGGGCCGTCATCATGTAGGTCGAAAGCGTTGCGGTGACGACCAGCGCCAGCGCAATGACCGAGGCCACGTCGCGATCTATCTGTCCCAGGGCGAGGCCGACCGTGACGATAACCAGCGCGAACTCTCCCGTCTGCGCAAGGGCCAGGGAACTGAGGATTCCGACCCGAGGCCCGTAGCCGAGCGCGACGAGAAGAGGGCCGACGGTCAGGAAGCGGCTCACGATAACCGCGGCCGACAGCACCGCGGCGGACGCCAGAACCGCCGGGGTGCCGAGCTCGAGCTGCATGCCGAGGGCGACGAAAAATAGGGTCACGAAGAAGTCGCGCAGCGCGCTGATCTTGGCGACCACGTCGAGGGTGTACGGCAGCGCCGACAATGTTACCCCGGCAATCAGCGCCCCCATCGCGATCGAGAAGTTCGCCAGGATTGCCAGGTAGCCGATGAATAGGCACCAGGAGATGGCGGAGATCAGCACGATTTCCGGGCTCTTGGCCGCCCAGCGGAACAGCGGCGGCAGGACGAAGCGGGCGGTGGCCAGGGCGACCGCGACCAGCCCCAGGCCGCTCAATAGCGACGTGCCGATCGGTCCGAAGGACGGTTCCTGAAGGTTGGGCTGCAGGGCGAGGACGACGATCGCCAGGACGTCTTGTACGAGCAGTATGCCGAGGGTGATGCGCCCGTCGACGGTGTCGAGCTCGCTCTCGTCGGCGAGCAGTTTGACGACGATCATGGTGCTCGAGAACGCCGACGCCACGCCGAGGTACAACAGGGGCAGACCGCGGTATCCCAACAGCCACATGGCGCCGGCAGCGAGCAGGGAACACGACACCACCTGCAGGACGCCGACCAGTACGCCGGTGCGCCCCGAGCTGACCAGCTTCTTGAGGTCGATCTCGAGACCCACGATGAACATCAGGAACGCCAGGCCGAGCTCGGCAAGTTCGGCGATCGTTCGTTCGTTGTGGACCAGGCCCAGGCCCGGAGGCCCGATCAGCAGACCGGCCGCGATGTACGCCAGCAGGATGGGCTGGCCGAGGAAACGCGCCGCATACGCCAGCCCGGTCGCCGCCACGATGGCGAGGCCCAGATCGACGATGATGCTGTCACCGTGCATGTGCTGCAGGGGGAGATGCCGCGGGGCGCGGATTACGGTGGCGTAGCGGTCCGGTTCCCTCCGCTCGCGGCGGTCACCGCGACGATCCGAGTCGACGCTGCAACGCCTCGGTGAGGTCGATTTCGCGGCGTAACCCCTCTTTGTACTCGCGCGTTGCCGCGTGATGCAGCTCGTGCAGGAGTTCGTCGTGCCGCTTACCGAGCAACTTGGTCAGGTAATCGCATTCCTGGTCGGTCAGTTCGATTGCCATCGCACACCCTCCGTCGAAGCTTCCTGTCCGTATAGCCTCAGCCGCCGCCGAAAAGACAGTGGGGGTGGAACGTGCGCTCCGCGCGCGTTGGCGAGGTGGAACGTGCGCTCCGCGCGCGTTGTGGCCAGGCGTTGTGGCCAGGTGGAACGCGTGCGCCGCGGAAATCGTGGATCGAGACGGGCTCAGCCAACCGATTGGGAGATGCCGTGGCGGTGGCGGATAGCTTCGTTGGCGAGTTCGTCGCAGCGTTCGTTTTCCGGGTGGCCGCTGTGGCCGCGCACCCAGTGCCAGTGGACCTGGTGTACCTGCGCGAGCCGGTCGAGGGCCTGCCAGAGTTCGGCGTTCTTGACGGGCCGGCGGTCGGCGGTGCGCCATTGATTGCGCTTCCAGTTCGCCAGCCAACTGCGCATTCCGTTCTGCAGGTACTGCGAATCCGTGTGCAGGTCGACGATGCACGGCCTTTTCAGTGTCCCGAGGGCCTCGATGGCGGCTTTCAGTTCCATGCGGTTGTTCGTGGTGTGCGGCTCGTAGCCGCTGACCTCGCGACGGTGCCGGTTCCACAGCAGCACGGCGGCCCAGCCGCCCGGACCCGGGTTCCCCAGGCATGCCCCGTCCGTGTAGATCGTGACGGACACCAATGGATCGCCGTGCGCAAGCGCCATTGGCACACCATACGAAACCGCGCCGGCCGCGCCAACGGCCACCGATGACGGGCCGGACCGGCGGGCGCGGAGTACCATCGGCTTTTTCGACGGGCCGCCCGGGGGGCGATTGAAAGCGCGAGCGGAATTTGTCACGTGGGAAGCGGCATGCGGCCATGATCGATACCGATCTGCTCATCGTCGGCTCGGGTTTCGCGGGGCTGTGGGCGGCCATAGCGGCGCGGGATGCAGGGATCGATCGCGTGCTGCTCGTCGATAAGGCGGCGATCGCTCTGTCGAGTCAGTCCAAGATGTCCGCCGGTGCGACGATCTACTGCCTCGACGGAGACGATGCCGACATGTGGCTGCGCGATGTCGCCGAGGCGCAGGGGTATCTCTGTCATCAGGACATGGTCGCGGACATGCTCGCGACTTCCGAGCGTCGGCTGCGCTGTCTGGAGTCGTGGGGCGTTACGTACCAGCGTGTTCCCTTGATGCGGCGGTACATGCGCCTGCCCTCGCGCGGTTTCAAGCACGTGCGCATGCTGGTGCGTCCGCAGTGGGGAAAGCGGGTCGGAGGCGCGGCGGTGATCGGGGCTCTGAAAGCGCAGGTGACGCGCCGGCGCGTGCAGAAGCGCTCCCGCTTGCTCGTGACGGGGCTCCTGACCGGCGGCGGCCGCGTCGCCGGTGCCGTAGGCATCGACCGCAGCTCGGGTGCGGTCGAGGTCATCCGCGCCCGCGCCGTCCTGCTGGCCGCCGGCGACTGCAGTTTCCGGGGCAACTACATCGCAACCGATCATGCCACGGGCGATGCCTTCCGCCTGGCCTACGACGCCGGTGCGCGCCTGAGCAACATGGAGTTCCTGGCCGTCAATACCGGCTCGCCGAGCTATGGATTCGAAGGCACAGGGGTGATCCTGCGTCGCGGCGGTCGTCTGCTTAACGCACAGGGCAAGCCGTTCCTCGCCGATTACGATCCCGACGCGGACGCCGCGGAGATAGGCGCGCTCGTACAGAGTATGGCTCGTGAGGTACGGCGCGGCCACGGCCCGCCGTTCTATCTGGACCTGCGACGCACGAACCGCCGCCGGTTGAGCTTCATGCTCAGCCGCGCCGCCAGTCTGCCGCGCATCACCCTGGAAAAGCTCGCCGCCGCCGGCGTCGATATCTTCCGCACGCCGCAGGAATGGGTGCCCGCCGTGCAGAGCCTGCGCGGCGGGGTTCGTACGGACATCGACGGCCGCTCGGATGTGCCCGGGTTGTTTGCCGCCGGGCTCGCGCAAGCCTTCGATCCGGGACTCTTCAACGGATGGTCGAGCATGCGCGCCATGTGGGCCGGCGAACGTGTCGGACGGGCGGCGGCAGCCTTCGTCCGCGAGGCCGGACCGGTCAGTCTCGACGCCGAGCAGGTGGAGGCCTGTACCCGCGCGGCCCTGACGCCGCTGGCACGGCCGCAGGGCCCCGAGCCCGACGAGGTGATCGAGGCGCTGCAGCGCGCCCTGTTCCCGTTCGAGGTTTGCATCCTGAAAAGCGCCGACCGTTTGCGGAGCGCACTGGAGACGATCGAACACCTTGCCGTCACCGCCGCGGCCTTGCACGCCAGCGATCCGCACGAGCTTGCCAAAGCGCACGAGACCGCCAATATGGTTCGCACCGCCGAGCTGTTTCTGCGCGCCTCGCTGGCACGCACCGAGTCGCGCGGCGACCACTGCCGCGAAGATTACCCCGACCGCGACGACCGGCACTGGCTGCGGTGGATCACGCTCCGTCGGGGCGAGCGGGGCGCTGCCGAGGTGGCTACCGAACCCGTGCCCCTGTCGAACTACGCACTTCATCCGGCCGGCGATCCGGTGCCATGATCGAGCGGCTCGACGCAGCTTTGTGTTCCGGGTGCGGCCTCTGCCTCGAGGTCTGTCCGAGCGATGTGTTCAGGCCGGTGCCGGGACGCCGGGTCTACGTGATCGCCTACCCCGAGGATTGCCAGACCTGCTTCAATTGCGAGATCGAGTGTCCAGAGGCGGCGATCGACGTCGCCCCGTGGCGCAAGGCGCGCACCCGGGCCTGGTAGGCCGCGCGAGCGCGAGCCGCGCCGGGAACGGTCCGCCCCGCGCCGCGCTTACCGAACCGACGCGCCGCGCTCCTTCAGCAGGGCGCGAAGCACCGAGCGGTGACAGCGCGCCTCGTCGGCGCAGTAACATCCGACCGCGAAGTCCGTCGTGCCGGATAGAGCCGTAAGCAGGTCGAGCAGGTGACTGGCCGGCGGCCGTTGCATCTCGGCCCGATAGCGTTTGGCGAAGTTCGCCCACCCGCGGGCGTCACCGGCCGCGTGCGCCAACTTTACCAGCGCGTCGCTCGGCGCCAGCTCCGGCAGCCACACGTCGTAGAAATCGCGTTTGGCGAAATCCGACTTCGGGACGCCACGGGGTGGGCGCCGCACCGTGCCGATCCGCGGACCTTCCCCCGCCTGGCGGGGCTCCCCGAGGCGAACGATCCCGATTGCCATCCCCATTGCCTCCCGATCAGCGAGCCCCGACCGCAACCCGGCCGCGGCTACCCGAGCTTTCGACTCGGCCGGCGAATGCACACGTGCCCCCACGGCCCCATGCCCTCACTCCCGCACCGCAACCATTTCCGTGCCGCCGTCAAACGGGGGGTCGCAATACGGCGCCAGAGCGGCGAAGAACGGGTCGGGTTCGACACACGCCTCGGGCGCAAACACACCATGCCGGGCCGCGCCGCTGCCGCCGGCAAACAGCTTGAGTCCCACGGCCAGCGGTATCCCGGTTGCTCCGGCCATGCCACCCGGTGGCATGCCGAGCACGGTGACGCCGACGGTGGCCGGCTTACCGTTGCGCTGCCCGCGCGCGTAGGCGAACAGTGGCGGCAACCGCACGCCGCCGTCCGCGGGCAGGGCGGCTTCCGCCGGCAACCCCGGCGCCGCCATTATCTGCGCGGCCGCTTCGTCGGCGGTCAATCGACCGGCATCGATCTCTCCCTGGAACACTTGCACGATGCCAGCCAGCCAGCGGGGCAGCGCCATCACGTTCACGCAGTCGCGCAGAGCCGTGAAAGTTCGCGGCAAAGTCACGGCCTCGGGATGGCCGACGGTCCATGCCGGGCCGGTGCCGAGCTGTGGGAAGTCGATGGCTATTTCTTGCACCGGAGCGACGTCGACCAGTTGTCCGGCGCGCAGGATGCGGATGGTTCCCGAGCACTGGTGCATCCAGTGTACGACCGCGGCCGTCGGTACCGTGGGCTCGCCGTGGCCGTGATCGGTGCGCTCCAGATCGGCGTCTTCGATGCCCCAGCCGGTGATCAGGGTATCGACCGTGTCGAGGCGCCGGGCGGCCTTGACGGCAAGAAGATTCGAGACGCCTGGGCTGGCGCCCATGCCGACGATGGCGGTGATCCCTGCCCGGGCCGCTTCGTCGCTCATGGCCAGCATGTCGAGTGTAGGCTCCCAATCGTCGTTGATGTCGAGATAGTGGGTACGGGTTGCGACGGCCGCGCGCAGGATGGGCACGGCGAAGCGGAAGAACGGACCGACAGTGTTGAGTACCGCGTCGGCCGGCGCCAGCAAAGCCGCGAGCGCCGCGGCGTCGGTGACGTCGACCCGGGCCGCGCGCGCTCTGGCGCCGCAGTCGGCGGCTACGCGTTCCGCCCCCGCCCGGTCGCGGTCGGCGACGACGATCTCGTCGACGAAGTCAAACCCCGCCGCGGTCCGTGCCGCCACGCGTCCCATCGCGCCGGCGCCTCCAAGTGCCACGACTTTCATTCGGATCCTCCTTCACTGACCGGACCGGCGCATATCATGATTGATGGCCCTGAAGCACGCGCGCGGGACGACGACGCGTTCCTCGCTCCGGCGCGGGACCCGCGCTGCGGCTTATCTACGGTCTCCATGGGGAGGTCCCGGCGTCGCCGAAGATCGAACGGCGGCGGATTCCGGTTGTCTCTTGCGCCGTCTGAGATATACCCGCGTCGAGATGTGAACTTGCCGCTGCCGGCGGACATGGTCCGCTGGTGCTGCGCAATCGAGGTTGGGAGGACCCATCATGGATGCGAAACTCAGTGCATACGGACCGGCGCGGTCGACGATCGCCGGCACGCCGCTGAGCGCCGATGAGCTTGGCCGCATGCACGCCTACTGGCGCGCCTGCTGCCACCTCATCCTCGGCATGATCTATCTCAGGGAAAACCCGCTGCTGCGCGAACCCCTGCGGATCGAGCACGTCAAGACCCGCCTCCTCGGCCACTGGGGATCGAGCCCGGGGCAGTCGTTCGTCTGGATCCACCTCAATCGCCTCATCAAACGGCACGATCTCGAGATGATCTACGTGTCCGGGCCGGGGCATGGCGCCCCGGGCGTGCTGGCGCCGACCTATCTCGAAGGTACCTACTCCCAAATCTATCCGGAGAAGAGCGAGGACATCGACGGCATGCGGCGCTTCTTCAAGGAGTTCTCGTTTCCCGGCGGAATCGGGAGCCACTGCACGCCCGAACTGCCCGGCTCGATCCACGAAGGCGGCGAGCTCGGTTACGCGCTATCGCACGCCTACGGGTCCGCCTTCGATAGCCCGAATCAAATCACGGTCGCCGTCGTCGGCGACGGCGAGTCGGAAACCGGACCCCTGGCCACCTCGTGGCACTCGAACAAGTTCCTCAATCCGATCGTCGACGGAGCGGTCCTGCCGATCCTTCACCTCAACGGCTACAAGATCAACAATCCCGCCATTCTGGCGCGCATCGGTCACGACGATCTCGAGCGCCTCTTCTTCGGCTACGGCTATCAGCCTTATTTCGTCGAAGGGTCCGATCACGAGAGCATGCATCAAGCGCTCGCGGCCACCCTCGATCACTGCCTCGAAGAGATCAGGTCGATTCAGAGCGAGGCCCGGCGCACCGGCGTGTTCAAGCTGCCGCGGTGGCCGATGATCGTCTTGCGCACGCCGAAAGGTTGGACGGCGCCGGCGGAGGTGGACGGACGCAAGCTTGAAGGTTCCTGGCGCGCTCATCAGGTGCCGTTCAGCGGTCTGGCCACCAACCCGGAGCACCTCAAACTGCTCGAGCAGTGGCTGCACAGCTACAAGCTCGACGAACTCTACGACGAGTCCGGACGCCTCAAGCCGGAGCTCCGGGAGTTGGCTCCCACCGGCTTCCGCCGCATGAGCGCCAATCCGGTCACCTACGGCGGTATTCACTCGCGCGATCTCAACGTGCCCGACTTCCGTGCCTACGGCATTCCCGTTCCCAAACCCGGCACGGGCGAGGCGGAGAACACCCGGCCGCTCGGTCAGTTCCTGCGCGACATCATGAAGAACAACATGACGAATTTTCGTGTCTTCGGCCCCGACGAGACGACTTCGAACAAGCTCGACGCGATCTATGCCGCCAGCAAGAAGACCTGGCTTGCCGCCTCCTTTCCGGAAGACGCCGACGGCGGGGAGCTGGCCGCCGATGGCCGGGTCATGGAAATGCTCAGCGAACACACCCTCGAGGGCTGGTTGGAAGGCTACATCCTCACGGGCCGGCACGGCTTCCTGTCGACCTACGAGGCGTTCGTTCACGTCATCGACTCGATGGTCGGCCAGCACGCCAAGTGGCTGGAGAAGTGCAACGGCCTCGAGTGGCGACGGCGCATCCCGTCGCTCAACCTGCTGATTACCTCGACCGTTTGGCGGCAGGACCACAACGGCTTTACCCATCAGGACCCGGGCTTCCTCGATATCGTCGCCAACAAGGGCTCGTCGGTGGTGCGCATCTACCTGCCGCCCGACGTGAACTCGCTGCTTTCGGTTGCCGACCACTGCCTGCGCAGCCGCCAGTACGTCAACGTCATCGTCTGCGACAAGCAGCTCCACCTGCAATACATGGATTTGGACGCCGCCGTGCGTCACTGTACGAAGGGCATCGGCATCTGGGACTGGGCCAGCACCGACGAAGGGGTCGAGCCGGACGTGGTCCTCGCCACCGCCGGGGATATCCCTACGCAGGAGGCACTGGCCGCGAGCGTCATGCTGCGCGAAGCGTTTCCCGATCTGAAGATTCGCTTCATAAACGTCGTCGACCTGTTCAGGCTGCAGCCGGCGAGCGAGCACCCGCACGGCCTCTCGGACCGCGACTTCGACAGTCTGTTCACGACCAGCGCGCCGATCATCTTCAACTTCCACGGTTATCCGTGGCTCATCCACCGCCTGACCTATCGGCGCGCGAACCACGAGAACCTTCACGTCCGCGGTTACAAGGAAAAGGGGAACATCAACACGCCGCTCGAACTGGCGATCGTCAACAACATCGATCGCTTCACGATTGCCATCGACGTGATCGATCGCGTCCCGCGCCTGCACGCCGTCGGCGCGCACGCCAAGGAACGCTTCCGCGACGAACAACTGGATTGCGTACACTACGCCCACGAGCACGGCACTGACCGCCCGGACGCGGCGGCCTGGCGCTGGCCTTACTGATTTGCGATTCCCCTGGCTCCGCGTGCGGTGCGAGGAAATCGAATCGGGAGGGCGAGGCTCTTGCCGAGCCGCCATCGGACCGTCGCGGCTCGGCGGAAGCCTCGCCCTTCTGAAGGCATGGCTGAACAGGCCATGGGTTGCGGGCGTCGGCCCGCGCCAGGGGAGAGTCGGAGAGCGGAGGAGTGGAGCAAGCGAGGAGTCGGCAGTCTTCCGGGAGTTCTCAGCGCGGGCTACCGCCCGCAACCCAAAGCGAACAACCAGCCCGTTCGCCCCGAGTAGGAGCCCTTCCCCTGGGCTCCGTATCGAGGGGCGCGCCCCTGCCGAGGCTGTCCCTCGATACGCGCCAGAAGAAGGCGCTACTCGGGACGAACGGGAAGGCACTGCCCTCCATGGCCTGAAGATTTCTTCGCGCCGTGCGCAGACTTTCGGCGATAGTAGTTCAGATCCCGCTGCCGCCTTCCTCGCCCTCGTCTTCGTGCAGGCCGCACTCGCGCTTGAGCCCGAAAAAGCGCGTTTCCTCCTCGCTCATCCCGGGCTCCCACTTCTTAGTGGTGTGCACGTCGCCGACCGAGACGTACCCCTCCTCCCAGAGCGGGTGATAAGGGAGGTCGAAGCGCTTCAAGTAGTGATGCACGTCGCGGTTGGTCCAGTCGACCACCGGCAGGAACTTGAAGCAGCCGCGTTGGACCGCGAGCACCGGTAAAGCGGCGCGCGAGCCCGCCTGCTCTCGCCGCAGGCCCGAAAACCAGGTGCGGGCCTTCAATTCGCGCAACGCTCGCGCCAGCGGTTCGACCTTGTTGATCTGGTTGTAGCGGTCGATGCCCTCGACTCCTTGCTCCCAAAGGCGGCCGAAACGCGCTTCTTGCCATGCCGGACTCGTCGCGGCGCGGTAGACTTTCAGATTGAGCTTCAGGCGCTCGGTCAATTCGTCGATGAAGCGATAGGTTTCCGGGAATAAATAGCCGGTGTCAGTGAGCACGATCGGCGTGTCGGGTTGCACGCGGGTGACGAGATGCAGCATGACCGCCGCCTGAATCCCGAAGCTAGAGGACAGGATGAACTGCGGTTCGAGGTGGGCAAACGCCCAGCGGACACGCTCTTCGGCCGACATTCGGGCGAGGGCGCGGTTGGCGCCGCTCAGAGCCAGCGCCTGCTCGGTACGGTCCAAGGACAGGAGCCGGTCGAGGGTCGGTACCGGGTCGGAAATCTGGTCGGCAATGGCGTCGGGCGTGACCGTGGTCATGCTGGCGATAGTCTCAACTTCTTAGGGTCGACAAGAAACGTCATTTAATCAAGAGGGGACAGCGGGTTGGCCGCGCCGGCGCACACCGGCGGCAGCGGCCGGCTGGGGGCCGAGCAGGCGGTAGACCGCCTTTTCGAGGAACCGGCGCTGGCCCGCCAGGGCCTGCGGGGCGAGGGGGTCGTCACCGGTGGCGGCGATTTCGCGCAGCGCCGCGGTGTTGACGAAATAGGAAAACATCAGGCCGAACAGGCCGAAGGCCAGGTAGGGCAGATCCTCCGGGCTCCAGCCCGCATCGGCGGCACTGGCATTGATGACCGCGAGGCCCTCCCGATAAACCGGACCGACCCGGCGGGCGAGCAGGGGGTGCAAACCGCCCGATTCTCCGAGCAGCGCACGTTGCAGGAGGCGGCCGAGGTGGGGGTGCTGAGCGAGGTGGCTGAGTACGCGGTCGAGCGTCGCCCGCATACGTTCCGGTTCGAGTGCTCCGGGCGCCCACGCATCGACCAGGATATCGATGAGCGGACGCAGGCCCCGTTCGAGCACGGCATCGTAGAGCGCCTGCTTGCCGGCGAAGTGGTTGTAAAGGCTAGGCGCGGTCAAATCGAGGTGGTGCGCCAGATCGCGCATGGTCACGCTATCGACGCCGCGGGCGGCGAAAAGCTGCTCGGCGGTGTCGAGAATGACTTCGCGGGTCGGCTGCGCCGTGGCATCCACGCGGCGGCGACCCCGTGGTCGGGTGCGTTCGGGCACGGTGTCGGGGTGCTATCGGACCCTGAAGGCGGGGTCAAGGCATCGCCGATCGAGCGGACGGCGCCGCGCCGCGTGTCGATCCGGAACGAGGTGCATTCGCTGCGACGCTCGGCTATACGGGGGGCACCCCAGGATGGGCAGGTGGACGAGCGTGGTTCGTGCCCGCGCCCGGCCGGTGCGCGGCCCCTGTGACGGCGAGGAGAGCGATGCGACGATTTCCGATGATAGCAATTGTTTGCCTGTTGGTGATGGCGTCGGTGGCGGTAGCGGATACGCCGGTGGCCACCGTCGGTGGGCAGCCGATCGGTCAGGCTGCCGTCGAGGCGAAGGTACGGCCACGGCTGATCGAAATCGACGCCCAGCGCTACGAGGCTCTGCGCGAGGGCGTCGATGCGCTGATTGCCGAGAACGTCCTGCAGCAGGAGGCCAAAGCCCGCGGCGTAACCGTCGAGGTGCTCGAGCGCGACGAAATCGTCAAGAAGGCCGGCGATCCCACCGATGCCGAAATCAAAGAGGTCTTCGAGGCGAACCGTGAAGCCCTTGGCGACATGCCGCTCGATCAGGCGCGACCGCACATCGTCGAGTTCGTGCGCCAGCAGAAGGGCCAGGCCCGACGCCAGGCGTACATTGGCGAACTGCGGACCAAGTACAAGGCCGTAGTGCTCCTGAAGCCCCCCGTCGTTCAGGTCGGCACAGCGGGCCGTCCCGCCCGCGGCGGAGCCAACGCCCCGGTCGTGATCGTCGGGTTTTCCGACTACGAATGCCCGTACTGCAAGAGCGCCGAAGGCACCGTCGAGCAGGTCATGAAAGCCTACGGCGACAAGGTGCGTTACGTGCACCGCGACTTCCCGCTGGCCTTCCACCAGCACGCCTTCGAGGCGGCCGAGGCCGCGGCGTGCGCCAACGCGCAAGGGAAGTTCTGGGAGTACCACGCCAAACTATTTGCGGCGTCGGACCTGTCGACCGAGAAACTGAAGACGATGGCCGGCGAGGTCGGTCTGGACCCCAAGAAGTTCGACGAGTGCCTGGCGTCGAACCAGTTCAAGGTGGCAGTGGAGAAAGACATGGCCGACGCTGCGGAGGTCGGCGTGTCGGGAACGCCGGCGTTCTTCATCAACGGCCGCATGCTCTCAGGGGCTCAACCCTTCGAGCGCTTCAAGGAAGTCATCGACGAGGAACTGGCCGCGTCGAGTGCTGCGAAGCCCTCTTGATGAGCGGCTTCAGTCGGTACTGCCCTGACTCGAGATGTCGTATTCCTTGAGTTTGTTGAGGATGGTTTTGTAGTCGATGTTGAGTAGGCGGGCGGCCTTGGCCTTGTTGCCGCCCGTCCGCCGCAGGGCGGAGACCAGAGCGTCGCGCTCGACGTCCGCCGTCGCGCGCCGCACGCGCTCCTTCAGCGACAGGTCGGTGCCGTCAGCCGCCGCGTCGACCGGCGCCGGCGCCCCGTCGGTCCGCTTGACCCGTGGCAGCGCGAGATGATCCTCGTCGATCGTCGCGTCGGCGAGCAGCACCGCACGCCTCACGACGCTGCGCAGTTGGCGGACGTTTCCGGGCCACTCGTAGGCCATCAGGCGCCCGATGGCGACGTCGGTGAACCCGGTAATGTTCTTGTGCAGCTCGCGGTTCGTCATCTGCAGGAAGCGTTCGGTCAGGAACGGGATGTCGCTGCTGCGGTCGCGCAGCGGCGGGATTCCGATGACGAACTCGTTCAGGCGGAAGAACAGGTCCTGGCGAAACGCGCCGCGCGCCACCGCCGCTTCGAGGTCCTCGTTGGCGGCTGCGAGCAGGCGGACGTCGACTTTCACGGGCCTTGTACTGCCGACGCGGGTGACCGTCCGTTCCTGCAGCGCGCGCAATAACTTGGCTTGCAGCGCGGGCGGCATGTTGCCGATTTCGTCGAGGAACAGGGTGCCGCCCATGGCCATCTCGAAGCGGCCGGGCTTGCTGCGGTCGGCGCCCGTGAAAGCGCCTTTCTCGTGTCCGAAGAGTTCGCTCTCGAAGAGCGGCTCGGGGATGGCGCCGCAGTCCACCGGTACGAAAGGACCGGTGGAGCGGGCGCTCTGTTCGTGGATGGCCCGGGCGACCAGCTCTTTGCCGGTGCCCGTCTCGCCGAGCAGCAAGACGGTGAAATCCGAGCAGGCCACGCGGGCCACGTAGGCGCTGATCCTTTCGATGGCGGCGCTCGTGCCCATCAGTTCCGAGAGCTTCGAGCCGCCCTCGGAGAACTGATGGATGGTGCGCCGCAGGCGCCGGTCCGACATCGCGCTGTGAACGGAGCGCACCACGTCGGCATGATCGAAAGGCTTGACGATGTAGTCGTGCGCCCCGGCGTGCAGGGCGGCGACGGCATCCTTCACCAGATCGCACGAGGTGATGATGACGACCGGCAAATCGCGGTCGAATTGCTTGGCCTGGCGCAGGACCTCCATGCCGTCGAGGCCGGGCATCTTGATGTCGACGAGCAAAGCGTCGGGCGCTTGCCGGCGCACGAGGTCGAGAGCCTCCTCGCCGTCGGCGGCAAGCAGCGGCTCGTAACCTTCGCGGACGACGAGGCGCGAGAGGATATCGCGGATACCCTCCTCATCGTCGACAATCAGAACCCGTCCGTCGTGGGCTTCCACCGTCCCCCGTTTCCCCCGTCATCTCCCTGAGTCTCGGGCCGTAGGTTAGGTCTCAAGACACACCGCGGTCAAGACGCCGTCGCGTCGGAGCACGGAAGTCGATCGTCGGATGCAAGGCCGCTCACCGCATGTTGACGTAAAAGGTCAGCATCTCGTCGCGCACGGCGGCCGGGAGCAGGTCGAGGATCGTGTTCAGCGGACCCATGCGGCTCGGAATGTCCGGGCCGGTAAGCCCGGCCAGCACGGCGACCTGCGGGAACACCTCTTCGAGCGGGCGCCCTTCGAGCTTGGCGACTTCGGCGGCGATATGCGCGCGATCGATGGAGGGTCCCCGCTCGCGCAGGTGCGCCACCGCCGTCTTCAGGTCGGCGAGCAGTTGATCCGCCAGCGGCACGTTGGAGCTGGAAATGCTGATGTGCAGGTTGGCCGGACCGCCGCCGCAGGCGAACTGCGGCAGCAGCAGCCAGCCGCGCTCGCGCATTTCGTCGTCGAGGTCGAACACGTTGATCGCTTCCGAGCCAAGCGTGAACATGCACAACTCCGGTTCGGCCAGCACCTCGATGCCGTCGAGGTCGCGGATCCCCTTCAGCAGGGTCTGCGTGGCGTCCCAGGTCTCGCGCACGATGCGCTGGTAGCCGGCTTCGCCCAGGTAACGCATCACCGCCCACGAGGCGGCGATCGGGCCCGCCGACTTGCTGCTCAGGATCGTCGGATTGATCACCGCGTACTCGGTGGTGCCGCTGCACGTGAAGATCGCGTGCCGTCGCAGGTCGCGGCTGCGGTACAGCAGCACCGAGGCGTTCTTCGGGGCGTAGCCGTACTTGTGCATGTCGACCGACATGCTCGTTACCCCGGGGAGCGAGAAGTCGAAGTCGCGCACCGGCTCGCCGAGACGGCGCAGCACGGAAAGGTAGAGACCGCCGACGCAGCCGTCGACGTGGAACAGAATGCCGCGCTCGGCCGCCGCCGCCGACATGTCGGCGATACGGTCGATCGTGCCGTGCGAGAAGTTCGGCGCCGAGCCGACGGCGAGTATTGTGTTGGGACCGAGGGCCCGGCGAAACGCGTCGACATCGCCACGGAAGCCGTCGGCCGGGTCCAGCGGCGTCACGATCGTACGCAACCCGAGGTAATGGGCAGCTTTGTGAAAAGCCGGGTGCGCGGAGACCGGAAGGACGATCTCGGGGTCGCGTGCGCCGGGGCGGTGAACGCGGGCATGATCGCGCGCGGTCTTGACCGCCAGCATGATGCTCTCGGTGCCGCCGCTGGTCATGTTACCGACGACTCCATCGTCGCCGCGGGTGAGCTCGGCGACCGAACGCACGACGTCCTGCTCCATGCGCGCCGCGCTCGGGTACATGTTCATGTACAGCGCGTTCTGAGTGAGGAAACGCGCATAGGCCCGCGCGCTCACGTCGTAGGCGTCGCGGCCCGGATCGTACAGACCGGTCAGAATGCGACCGCTCCGCCAGTCGACGTCGTCGCGCGCCAGCTCGTCCAACTCGGCCAGTACCTGTTCTGCCGGCCGTCCCTGCGAAGTCAGTGCTCCCACGCCATACTCCTTTCAGACCGACGGAATCGGCCCCCCGGGGGCCGCGATCACCCGACCACCCCGCGGCCACGCCACGCGGCGATCTCTTCCCGCCCGTATCCCGCTTCCGCAAGGATCTCGTCCGTGTGTTCGCCGAGCCGCGGCGGCGTGCGGTACAGCGCCGGGGCCTCGCCCGGCATGCGCAGCGGGTTGCGCAGATAGCGCAGGCGGCCGCCCCGGGGATCGTCGGCTTCGAACACGGTGCGGTTGGCGGCGACTTGCGGGTCGGCGAGGAAGTCCTCGACCGTGTTGGCCGGCGCGATCGGTACGCCTTTTTCGCGGGCGCGTTCGAGCAGCGTTGCAACCGGCCATTTCCGGACTTCCGCGAACAGGGCCGGGAACAAGTCGGCGGCGAAGGCCATGCGCGACACGATCGAGGCGAAGCGCGGATCGTCGCGCAGGTCTTCCCGGCCGAGGATGTTGCAGAGACTCTGAAACTGCCGATCCTCCACCGCCATGATGACCACGTGCCCGTCGGCGCACTCCCAGGTGCGATGGGCCCGGCCGAAGTCGAACGCGCCCAGGGTTTCATCCACGGGCAGAAAAGTGTGCGGGGTCATGGACTCGGGCAGCATGAACGCGGCGTAGGCATCGAGCATCGGCACTTCGAGCCTGCAGCCGCGGTTGCTGTGGCGTTCGCGAGCGAGCAAGGCCGCCAGCACACCGTAGGTGGCGGTGAGGGCGGTGGACTTGTCGGCGATGATGCTCTGGATAAGGACGGGCGGGCCGGAACCGCCCTGGACGGGCATCATGCCGGTGAGGCCCTGGACGACGGTATCGTACGCGGGCAGGTCGGCGTACGGCCCCTCCGAGCCGAAGCCGTTGATGGATACGTAGACGAGCCCCGGGTTGTCGGCGGCGAGGGAGTCGTAGTCGAGTCCGAGGCGTGCGACCACGCCGGGGCGAAAGTTCTCGACCAGGACATCGGCGGTGGCGGTCAGGCGCCGGACGATGCCGACGCCGTCGGCGCTCTTCAGGTCGACGACGACACTGCGCTTGTTGCGGTTGAAATGGGCGAACATGGCGCTTAGCCCGTTGCGAAACGGCGGGCCCATCATGCGGGTGGTGTCGCCGCGGGGCGGCTCGACCTTGACCACGTCGGCGCCGAGGTCGGCGAGGTTCATGGTGCACATGGGCCCCGAGACGACCGTGGACAGGTCGACCACGCGAATGCCGGCGCACGGGCCTGCCGGCGGGGACTGCATGCTGACTTTCATCAACGGCCTCGACGCGGGAGTCGTTCGGGCTGTAGCATCGCCGGCGGCGCAGTCGCAAGCACCAGGGCGCCGCCGTTCGTCGGTAAGGGAGGGGGCGCGGGCGGGCACGGGGCCCGCCCGTCGCGAGCAGTTGCGGAAAGGGGGGGATCCGCTTTTCTGCCTGCCCTAACAGACGACCTGGGGGCGGGGAGATTCATTGCCGCGGGGAACTTTCTTTCGCGCCGTGCGGCCTGCCCGCGGGGGCTTCGGAATTGACTTCGAGGCGGGCCGGCGCTACACGAAGGGGCGCTGGTTGTTGAAGCCTTTAACCTGGTCCGGAGAGGCCAGAAAGGGTGGCTATGGACGGATACATTCGACGACAGAACGGGTGAGACCTCCTCGGTTTCGAGGGGGTCTTTTTTTATGGTGTCGACGGAGCGCGTCGTCCTTGACGCAGAGGCCATCGAACGGGCACTGACCCGCGTTGCGCACGAGATTCTCGAGCGCAACAAGGGTACTGACGATCTTGCCCTGGTCGGCATCCGCTCGCGCGGCGATCACATCGCGCGGCGGTTGCGCGACAAGATCCGCCAGATCGAACAGGCGGAGGTACCGATCGGAATCATCGACATAACGCTGTACCGAGACGATCTCAATTACAGTCAGCAGCAGCCCGAGGTGCGCGGTACCGATATTCCGTTCTCGGTCGAGGGCCGTCGCATCGTACTGGTCGACGACGTCCTGTACACCGGCCGCACGATCCGCGCCGCACTGGACGCGCTGGTCGACTTCGGCCGCCCGCGCAGTGTGCAGCTCGTCGTTCTCGTCGACCGCGGGCACCGCGAATTGCCGATTCGCGCCGACTACGTGGGCAAGAACCTGCCGACGGCTCTCAACGAGTCCGTCCGGGTGCGCCTGCGCGAGAGCAACGGCCGGGACGAAGTCGTTATCGCCCGAGGGGAGGAGAGCTAATATGCCGTTCACGCAACGTCATTTGCTCGGACTCGAAGGCATGGGGCGCGACGAGTTGACATCCCTGCTCGATACCGCCGCGTCGTTCAAGGAGATCTCGGAGCGGGACATCAAGAAGGTGCCGACCCTGCGGGGCAAGACCGTCGTGAGCGTCTTCTTCGAGCCGAGTACGCGCACGCGCATGTCGTTCGAAATCGCCGCAAAGCGCATGAGCGCCGACTTCGTCAGCCTGTCTTCGTCGGTCAGCTCGACGACCAAAGGCGAGACGCTGCTCGACACGGCGCGTAATCTCCAGGCGATGCGGCCCGACGCCATCGTCCTGCGCCATGCGGCCTCCGGCGCCCCGCACTTCGTGGCCGCGCGGGTCGCCTGCCCGATCATCAATGCCGGCGACGGGGCGCACGAGCACCCGACTCAGGCGCTGCTCGACCTGCTCACCATCCGCGAACGCAAGGGCGGGTTCGAGGGCCTCACGGTGGCCATTGTCGGCGATATCCTGCACAGCCGCGTGGCGCGATCGAACGTCTTCGGCCTGCGCGCTCTCGGGGCGCGCGTGCGGCTCGTCGGCCCGCCGACGCTGCTGCCCCCCGAACTCAGTCAGTGGGGCGCGGTCACCACCAACCTGCGCGAGGGCGTCCGGGACGCCGACGTCATCGTCATGCTGCGCCTTCAGCTCGAACGGCAGAGCCGCAACTTCTTCCCCAGCGTCGAGGAATACTCCCGCTATTTCTGTCTGACGGAACGGATTGTGGCCGGGGCACGGCCCGACGTCATCATTCTTCACCCCGGCCCGATGAACCGCGGCATCGAGATCGCCAGCGAGGTGGCCGACGGACCCTATTCGGTGATCATGGACCAGGTTACCAACGGCATCGCCGTCCGCATGGCGGTGCTGTACCTGCTTGCCAGCCGAGTCAAAGCCGATACCGAGGCGCCGACCGACGTGGTTGCGGAACCGCCGGCCCGGCTGCAACGGAGAGCCGGGTGAGCGCGGTTCTCGTCATTCGCGGCGGAACGCTCATCGATCCCGCCAACGGCGTCCACGGACCCCACGACCTCGTCATTTCCGATGGCGTCGTGGCGCAGGTGCTCGATCCCGGCGCGCCGGCACCGGCAGCGGATGTGGCCGAGACCATCGACGCGACCGGTGCCTGGGTGGTTCCCGGGCTGATCGATATGCACGTTCACCTGCGGGAACCGGGCTACGAGTACAAGGAAACGATCGAGACCGGCAGTCGGGCGGCCGTCGCCGGCGGTTTTGCTGCCGTGGCCTGCATGGCCAACACCAATCCGGTCAACGACAATGCCGCCGTGACCGAGTTCATTCGCGAACGTGCGGCGGCCTGTGGGCTTACCCGGGTGTATCCGATCGGCGCGGTTTCCAGAGGCCTCGGCGGCGAACAGCTCGCCGAGATCGGCGAGATGCACGCCGCGGGCATCGTGGGCGTTTCGGACGACGGCATGCCGATCATGGACGGCGGTCTCATGCGGCGGGCTCTTGAATATGCCGCGATGTTCGATCTGCCGGTCATCGTCCACGAGCAAGACGATTGCATTGCCGGCGAGGGGGTGATGCACGAGGGCTCGATTTCCATGCGCCTCGGGTTGCGCGGAGTTCCTGCGGCGGCGGAGGAGGCGATGATTGCTCGCGACCTTGCCCTGCTCGCGCGCACGGGCGGCAGGCTGCACGTCGCGCACATCAGCACCGCCGGGGCCGTCGATCTGATCCGCCACGCCAAACGACGCGGCCTGCCGGTCACGGCCGAGGTCACGCCCCATCATTTCACGCTAACCGACGAGAGTGTCGACGGTTACAATACGAACGCCAAGATGAACCCCCCTCTACGCACTCGCGCCGATGTCGACGCCGTCCGCGCCGGTATCGCCGACGGCAGTATCGACGTCATTGCCACCGATCACGCGCCGCACCACCGGGACGAGAAGGACGTCGAGTTCGACCGCGCAGCCAACGGCATCGTCGGCCTCGAGACGGCATTGCCACTGACTCTGCGGCTACTCGACGAGACGGCCATCGGCATCGAGACGCTGGTGCGCGCCATGAGTACAAACCCGGCGCATGTGCTCGGCGTGCCCGGCGGCAGCCTCGGGGTCGGTTCGCCCGGCGACGTGACCGTGATCGACCCGGCCCGGCGCTGGGTAATCGATCCGGCGCGCTTCCTGTCGCGTTCGCGCAATACGCCGTTCGGCGGTCTCACGGTGCGCGGCGTGGCCACCCACACCATTGTCGGCGGTCGGGTTGTCTGGCGCACGATGCCCGAGGCGCTGTCGCGGTCGGCTGCGGTCCGGCCCGGAGGTGCGGCATGAAGGCCATCCTGGCTCTGGCCGACGGTACGGTGTTCGAGGGTGTGAGCTTCGGCGCTCCGGGAGAAGCCGGGGGCGAAGTCGTGTTCAACACCTCGATGAGCGGGTACCAGGAGATTCTGACCGATCCCTCGTACCACGGTCAGCTCGTTGCGATGACCTATCCGGAGATCGGCAACGTCGGCGTCAATCCGGAAGACGTCGAAGCGGCACGGCCGTTCGTGCAGGGTTTCATCGTCAAGGAGTACTGGGAAGAGCCCAGCAACTGGCGGGCCCACAGCAGCCTCGCGCAATACCTGCTCGACCACGGTATACCGGGCATTCAGGGGATCGACACCCGTGCGCTCGTGCGCCACATCCGCACCCACGGCGCTCAGGAGGCAGTGATTTCAACCGTCGATCTCGACCCGGCTTCGGTGGTTGCCAAAGCGCGTGCATGGCCAAGCCTGATCGGCCGCGACCTGGTCCGCGAGGTCACCTGTCCGGGGCCTTACGAGTGGCACGAGGCGACCTGGGATATCGAGCGCGGGTACGGCCGGGGCGCGACGGAGCGGCCGTTCGTCATTGCTTACGACTTCGGCATCAAGCGCAACATCCTGCGCAATCTCGTGCAGATGGGGTGCCGGATGCGTGTCGTTCCGGCGGCGACGCCGGCGGCCGCCGTCCTGGCCGAGAAACCGGACGGGGTATTCCTGTCCAACGGTCCCGGCGATCCCGATGTAGGGCCATACGCGGGGATCGTGCGCGACCTGATCGGCCGGGTCCCAATCTTCGGGATTTGCCTCGGCCATCAGATGATCGGCCTCGCCCTCGGCGGGCGGACCTACAAGCTCAAGTTCGGTCATCACGGCGGCAATCAGCCGGTGATGGACCTGTCGACCGGCAAGGTCGAGATCACGTCGCAGAACCACGGCTTTGCCGTCGATGTGGAGTCTCTGCAGGGGATCGCTCGGCTGACGCACGTGAACCTCAACGATCGGACCGTCGAGGGCCTGGCCCACGCCGAGCTGCCGGTTTTTTCGGTGCAGTACCACCCGGAGGCCTCGCCCGGCCCCCACGACGCGAACTATCTCTTCGAGCGTTTCGTGGCGCTCATGCAGCAGGCGCGCTAACGGCAACCGCCGGCCGCGCCGGGAACTGATCAGGGATGCCCAAACGGACAGACATCGAATCGATCCTGCTCATCGGCTCCGGTCCGATCGTTATCGGCCAGGCGTGCGAGTTCGACTACTCGGGGACTCAGGCCTGCAAGGCTCTCAAGGAAGAGGGCTACCGCGTCGTTCTGATCAACTCGAACCCGGCGACGATCATGACCGACCCCGGGTTTGCCGACCGTACCTACATCGAGCCGATAACCGTCGAGATCCTCGAGAAGATCATCGCTGCCGAGCGGCCCCACGCGCTGTTGCCGACAATCGGCGGGCAGACGGGACTCAACACGGCCATCGACCTTGCCGAAAGCGGCGTGCTCGATCGTTACGGCGTCGAGCTGATCGGCGCCAAACTGCCGGCCATCAAGAAGGCCGAGGACCGTCATCTCTTCAAGGCCGCCATCGAGAGCATCGGTCTCGATCTGCCGCAAAGCGGGTATGCGCGCCACATGGACGACGCCGTCGCCATCGTCGAGCGCATCGGCCTGCCGGCGATCATCCGGCCCTCGCGCACCCTCGGCGGCACCGGCGGCAGCATCGCCGCCACGCGCGAGGAGTTCGAAGACCTGGCGCGCCGCGGCCTGGACGCTTCGCCGATTCGCGAAGTGCTCATCGAGGAGTCGATCGCCGGGTGGAAGGAGTTCGAGCTCGAGGTGATGCGCGACGCTAAGGACAACGTCGTCATCGTATGCTCGATCGAGAACTTCGACCCGCTGGGTGTCCACACCGGAGACAGCATCACCGTCGCCCCGGCGCAGACACTCACCGACAAGGAATACCAGATCATGCGCAACGCCGCCGTGGCGATCATTCGCGAGATCGGCGTCGACACGGGCGGCTCGAACATCCAGTTCGCGGTGCACCCCGGCAACGGCCGGCTCGTGGTGATCGAGATGAACCCGCGGGTCTCGCGCAGCTCGGCGCTCGCCAGCAAAGCGACCGGGTTCCCGATCGCGAAGATCGCCGCCAAGCTCGCGGTGGGTTACACTCTGGACGAGATCCGCAACGACATCACGCGCGAAACCCCGGCCTGCTTCGAGCCGACGATCGATTACGTCGTAACGAAGATCCCGCGCTTCACTTTCGAGAAGTTTCCCGATGCGGCCGACGTGCTCGGGCCGCAGATGAAATCGGTCGGCGAAGCCATGGCCATCGGCCGCACGTTCAAGGAGTCGCTGCAAAAAGCCATTCGGTCGATGGAGATCGACTCCTACGGCTTCGACGACAAGGGGCGGGGCCCGGCGGCACGCAGCCGCGCCGCGCTGGAGGAGAAGTTGCGCGTGCCCAACGCGCGGCGACTCTGGTACCTCGCCGAGGCGTACCGGCAGGGTCTGGATACCGCGGAGATTCACGCGATCACGGCCATCGATCCCTGGTTCCTGGCGAACATCAAGCAGATCGTCGACTTCGAAGCGCGCTTGCGGGACGCTTCCGGGGGCGTGCCAGCGCCGCTACTGCGCGAGGCCAAGGCCATGGGCTTCTCGGACGTGCGGCTCGGACAGCTCACCGGCAGCACCGAATCGGAGGTGCGTGCGGCCCGCTCCGCCGCCGGCATAAAACCCGTCTACAAGATGGTCGATACGTGCGGGGCCGAGTTCCCGGCATTCACGCCGTACCTGTACTCGACCTACGAGCAGGAGGACGAGGCCGGACCGGGTCCGCGGCGCAAGATCGCCATCCTCGGCGGCGGCCCGAATCGTATCGGTCAGGGTATCGAGTTCGACTACTGCTGCGTGCACGCGGCGTTCGCGCTGAAGGAAGACGGCTTCGAGACCCTCATGGTGAACTGCAACCCGGAAACCGTGAGTACCGACTACGACACGTCGGACAAACTCTTTTTCGAGCCGCTGACTCTGGAAGACGTGTTGAGCATCGTCGAGCGGGAACGGCCCGCGGGAGTGATCGTGCAGTTCGGCGGGCAGACCCCGCTGAAGCTGGCGGTGCCGCTGGAACAAGCCGGCGTGCGCATCCTCGGCACGTCGCCCGACTCGATCGACCGTGCCGAGGATCGGCGGCGGTTTGCGGAACTGCTCGGCAAGCTCGATCTGCGCCAGCCGCCGAACGGAATTGCCATTACCGTCGAGGAAGCCGTGCACGTCGCCGGCGCGCTCGGCTACCCGGTGCTCATGCGGCCCTCGTACGTGCTGGGTGGACGGGCCATGGAGATCGTCTACGAAGAGCGCAGCCTGCGCCGCTACATGGAGCGCGCCCTCGACGCCGCTCCGGAGCGCACCATTCTCATCGACAAGTTCCTCGACGACGCCATCGAGATCGACGTCGACGCCGTCAGCGACGGGCGCAAGGTGGTGATCGGAGGCATCATGGAGCACATCGAGCGCGCGGGTGTTCACTCCGGTGACAGCGCCTGCTCGTTACCGACGCACTCGATTCCCGGCGCGGTGCTCGACGATATCCGCCGTCAGACGGTGGCGCTGGCGCTCGAATTGCACGTCATCGGTCTCATGAACGTGCAGTTTGCCGTCAAGAACGGCGAGGTGTTCGTGCTCGAAGTGAACCCGCGGGCGTCGCGGACGGTGCCGTTCGTGAGCAAGGCGATCGGCGTGCCGCTGGCCAAGGTGGCCGCACGGGTCATGGGTGGGAAGACGCTCGCCGAGCTCGGTGTGACCGAAGAAATCATTCCGCATCACGTCTCGGTCAAGGAAGCCGTGTTCCCGTTCTCGAAGTTCTCGGGCGTAGACACGTTGTTGGGCCCGGAAATGAAATCGACGGGCGAAGTGATGGGCATCGGCGCGTCTTTCGGCGCGGCCTTCGCCAAGGCGCAAATAGCGTCCGGGACCCTGTTGCCGCGGCGGGGCAAAGTGTTTGTTAGCGTGGCCGACGAGGACAAACTGGCCATCCTGCCGACGGCGGCGCAACTGGCGCAGGCGGGAATGCGTCTGGTTGCCAGTGCGGGGACCGCCGCGTTCCTGCGCGAGCAGGGCCTCGAAGTGGATGTCATAAACAAGGTTCACGAAGGCAGTCCGCACATAGTCGACGCAATCGAACGCGGCGAGATCACGATGGTGATCAACACGCCCAGGGGTTTCGGGCCGAACCGGGACTCGTTCGAGATCAGGCGCAGCGCGCTGGAGTGCCGGGTGCCGTACTTCACCACGGTGGCGGGTGCGGCGGCGGCAGCCGAGGGAGTCGAGCTTCTCCAGCGCGAGGCGCTGACGGTGTGTCCGCTGCAAGATCACCACCGCCGTGCGCACGAGGACGCCTCAGAGCTGGCCGGTGTTGCGCCCCCGCACTGACGGCAGCGGGCCGCCCGATTCCATCGAACGCTATCTTGCAGCGGTGGCGGCGCCGCTGAAGTTCCTCGCCGCTGCCCCCGCCGCTGCGGCGCGGACGCGCTTTCCCGCCGCCGCCCTGGCGGCCCGGGGCCGGAGCTTGATTGCGGCGGTCGGCGACGAGTTGGCGCGGGCGCCGTTAACGGCCCTGGTCGACGCGCTTGCCGCTTACGATACGGTGGCGGCCGCCGATCGTACGGCTTACGCACGGCGCTGCGTCGAGTTGCTGGCGGCGGCTCACCCGGCGACCGCGCCGGCGCCGCCTTACAGGCGCACGGCGGCGGTTAGCGAGGAGACGCTGGCGGGTCTCGGTCGCGCGGTGCAATTCGTGCGCGGGGTCGGGCCGCGGCGGGCGGAGCAGTTCCGGAAGGTGGGCATCGCGACGTTGGAGGACCTGCTGTACCACCTGCCGTTCCGTTACGACGACCGCCGCACGCTCTCTCGCGTGCGCGATCTGCGCCCCGGCATGGTCGCCAGTGTCGTCGGCGAGCTGGTCCAGGTGGCCGAGCGGCACGTGGGGCGGGCGCAGCGGCGCATTCTCGAAGCCGTGCTGCGCGACGACAGCGGCTATTTGGGGCTGACGTGGTTCCATCAGGTGGCATATTTCCGGAGCCGCTTCCGCGGCGGACAGCGCTGCCTCGTCCACGGCAAGATCGAGCCGGGCGTCGGTGGTGTGCTGCGCATGGTACATCCCGAAGTGGAGATCGATCCGGAGGTGGAAGGGCAGGGGATACTGCCGGTTTACAACAAGCCGAGCAGCATGACCGTCGGCGCGATGCGCCGGCTTGTGCACGACGTCGCCGGAGACTGGATCGAGCGCGTTCCGAGTGTTCTTCCGGAGGCGGTGGTACGCGCCGCCAGGGTGACGGATCTTGCGGCGGCCCTGCGGCTGGTCCATGAGCCGCAACGCGACGCGGACATCGAGGCGCTCAACGGCCTGCGTACGCTCGGGCATCGCTCGCTGGTGTTCGACGAGCTGTTCTTCCTGCAGCTTGGGATGGCGTTGCGTCGCCGCAACGTCGAGCGCGAGGCCGGGCTCGTGCTGGTCGACCGCGGGGGTCTGACGGGGCAACTGCGGGCGTATCTGCCGTTCCGGCTGACGCGAGCGCAGGAGCGGGTGATCGCGGAGATCGGTGCCGACATGCGGCGCCCGCATCCGATGCACCGGCTTGTACAGGGCGATGTCGGCAGCGGGAAGACGGTGGTGGCGCTCTTTGCGGCGCTGGTGGCGATCGACAACGAATATCAGGCGGCGTTCATGGCGCCGACCGAACTGCTGGCCGAGCAGCATTTTACGACCGTCGAGCGGCTCGTGGCGCCGTTGGGGCTGCGGGTGGAGTTGCTCACGGGAGCACGCAGCAGGGCGCAGCGGCGGGCCGCATACGCGCGGCTTGCCGACGGTGAAACCCAGCTCGCGGTCGGGACGCACGCCCTCATCCAGGATGCCGTCAAGTTCAAGCGTCTGGGGCTGGGGGTGATCGACGAGCAGCATCGTTTCGGTGTGCTGCAACGGGCGGCGCTGTGCCGGCTCGGCGCCGAGGGGGCGGCGGCGCCGGACATCCTGCTGATGACCGCGACGCCGATTCCGCGGACGTTGACGATGGCGGTTTACGGCGACCTCGACATCTCGTTGCTCGACGAGATGCCGCCGGGCCGGCAACCGGTGCGGACCCTGCTCCGGCACGAAGGGGAACGCGCGCGGGTTTACGATCTGGTCAAGCGCGAACTCGATCGCGGGCGGCAGGGGTACGTGGTGTATCCGCTCGTGGACCCGTCGGATGCGGTGGAGTTGCGCGACGCGACCTCGATGCAGCGCGAACTGGCGCGGACGGTATTCTCCGGCTACCGCGTCGGACTCGTACACGGACGCATGAAGGCCGCGGAGAAGGATGCCGTCATGCGTCGCTTCAAGGACGGCGATGTACAGGTGCTGGTGAGCACGACGGTGGTGGAGGTGGGCATCGACGTGCCGAACGCGACGATCATGGTCATCGAGCACGCCGAGCGCTTCGGGTTGGCGCAACTGCACCAGTTGCGCGGGCGGGTGGGACGGGGCGACGCGGCGGCATTGTGTGTGCTGGTGACGCCGTTTCGCCGCGGTCAGGAGGCGCATCGGCGCCTCGATGCGCTGGTGCGCACCACGGACGGGTTCAGGATCGCCGAGGCGGATCTGGAGATCCGCGGCCCCGGTGAGTTGCTCGGCACGCGTCAGTCTGGTCTGCCGGATTTCCGGGTCGCCAACTTGATTCGCGACCGCGGCATTCTGGAGGCGGCGCGCACGGCGGCGCTGCGCTGGCTGGAGGACGACCCGAAGTTGGACTCGGAAGAGTCGCAAGCGGTGCGCAAGGTGCTGGCGCATCGCTGGGCGGGGCGCCTCGAGCTGGCGGGGATCGGTTAGCGCGGAGGTGGGGCAGCAGCGGTCTTACAAACACGCTGGCCCGCGAACAGGATGGTCCTCTTGTTGCGGGCGGGAAAGAAAAGGGGCCGGCGGCTTAAGCTGCCGGCCCCTTTTCTTGACCTGGCAATTCCGTCCTGGCGCTCAAGCGTCGTAGTACAGCGCGAATTCCCATGGATGCGGGCGGAGGCGCATGGCGCTCACCTCGTTCGCCATCTTGTACTCGATCCAGGTGTCGATGACGTCCTGCGTGAACACGTCCCCCTGGAGCAGGAACTCGTGGTCGTTGCGCAGGTTGTCGAGGGCTTCGTCCAGACTTGCCGGCATGCCCGGGACTTCCTTCAGTTCTTCCGGGCTGAGGGCGTAGATGTCCTTGTCGAGCGGATCGCCCGGGCTGAGACGCTTCTGAACCCCGTCCAGACCGGCCATCAGCATGGCGGCGAAGGCGAGGTAGCCGTTGCTGCTCGGGTCGGGGAAACGGACCTCGATGCGCTTGGCCTTCGGGCTGGGGCTGTACATCGGGATGCGGACGGCGGCGCTGCGGTTGCGACTGGAGTAGGCGAGGTTGACCGGCGCTTCGAAACCGGGGACCAGCCTGCGGTAGCTGTTGGTGGTCGGGTTGGTGAACGCGGCCAGCGACTTGGCGTGTTTGAGGATGCCGCCGATGTAGTGCATCGCCAGTTCGCTCATGCCGCCGTAGCCGTTACCGGCGAACAGTGGTTTCTCGCCCTTCCAGATGCTCTGGTGAACGTGCATACCGCTGCCGTTGTCGCCGAAGACCGGCTTCGGCATGAAGGTTGCGGTCTTGCCGTTGCGCCAGGCGACGTTCTTGACGACGTACTTGTACCACATGAGAGCGTCGCCCATTTTCACCAGGGGCAGGAAACGCAGGTCGATTTCCGCCTGGCCGGCGGTCGCCACCTCGTGGTGCTGCTTCTCGACGTGGTAGCCGAGCTGCTCCATTACCCGCACCATCTCCGCGCGGATGTCCTGCTGGCTGTCCGTGGGCGGTACCGGGAAGTAGCCTTCCTTGTAACGCGGCTTGTACCCGAGGTTCGGTTTCTCGTCCCGGCCGGTGTTCCACTGTCCTTCCCTGGAGTCGAGGAAGTAGAAGCCCTCGTGCTGGTTTTGCGCGTAGCGGATGTCGTCGAAAATGAAGAATTCGGGTTCGGGGCCGAAATACGACACGTCGCCGACCCCGGTCGACTGCAAGAAGGCTTCGGCCTTGCGAGCGATGTTGCGCGGATCGCGGGAGTAGTCCTCTTTGGTGATCGGGTCGACAATATTGCAGATCAGCGAAACCGTCGGTTCCTTGAAGAACGGGTCCATGACCGCGGTCGTCGGATCTGGCATCACGAGCATGTCGCTGGCGTGGATGGGCTGCCAGCCGCGGATCGACGAGCCGTCGAATCCCGAGCCTTCCTCGAATAGCCCCTCGGTAAGCTCGTTGATCGGCATCGAAAAGTGCTGCCAGATGCCGAGGAAGTCGTTGAACTTCAGGTCGACGACGGTCGCCTTCTGTTCCTTTGCAAACTTGATCACCTCTTTGGGAGTCATCCCTCCGGTCCTCCTTTTCCGCTCTGTTGTGGGGCGCTCTGTCGCACCGGCGACGTCCCCCTTGCTCCTGCGCTTAGATGGCATCCGATCCGCGTTCGCCCGTGCGAATGCGAACGACCTCCTCGATGGGCACGACGAAGATCTTGCCGTCGCCGATGCGCCCTGTCTTAGCCGACTTCAGGATAGCCTCGACGACCGCGGCGACCTGGTCGTCCTTGACGATTATCTCGAGCTTCACCTTGGGCAGGAAATCGACGACGTACTCGGCGCCCCGATACAGCTCTGTGTGACCCTTCTGGCGTCCGAATCCTTTCACCTCGCTTACGGTGATTCCCTGAATGCCGATGCTGCTCAAGCTGTCCTTCACCTCGTCGAGCTTGAACGGCTTGATGATGGCTTCGACCTTTTTCATGTTGCCTCCTTCGACTACCGCCGCGCCGGCGCTGCGGGCCGGGAATTGCGTGTCAGATATGCCAGTCGTCCGGCCGTGTAAAGCGTGTCGCCCTCAAAGCGTGTAGGCATTCTCCCCGTGCTGGGAAAGGTCGAGGCCGACCACTTCGTCTTCCTCGTCGACGCGCAGTCCGATCGTCGCATCGACGAGCTTGAGAAGCACGAACGCCCCGACAAACGAGTACACGATACTGGCCGCGGTGGCGACGAGCTGAATACCGAGTTGGCCCGGGTTGCCGTACAGAAGACCGTCGGCGCCGGCGGAATTGACCGCTACGGAGGCGAAGACCCCGGTGAGAATCGCCCCTGTGGTTCCACCAACGAAGTGTACCCCCACGACGTCGAGCGAGTCGTCGTAACCGAAGCGGCGCTTGACGTTGACCGCGGTGTAGCAGATCGCCCCGCCGATGGCCCCGATTATCAGGGCCGCCATCGGTCCGACGAAACCCGCCGCCGGCGTGATGGCCACCAATCCGGCCACGGCGCCCGAGGCGGCGCCGAGGACCGTCGGCTTGCCGTGATGCGCCCACTCCGCGACCATCCAGCTCAATGTCGCCGCCGCCGCCCCGAGATTGGTGACCACAAAGGCGCTGGCCGCCAGACCGTTGGCGCCGAGAGCGCTGCCCGCATTGAAACCGAACCAGCCGAACCACAGCAGCCCGGCGCCGATGACCGAGAACGGCAGGTTGTGCGGCGGCATGGCTTCGTGGGGATAGCCGAGTCGCTTGCCCATGACCAGAGCCGCGGCCAGGGCGGAAATACCGGAGCTGATGTGCACCACCGTACCGCCGGCGAAGTCGAGCGCGCCAATGCCGCCGAGCAAACCCATCCACCCGCCCTTACCCCAGACCCAGTGGGCCAGGGGATCGTAGATGAGCGTTGCCCACAGTACGCTGAAGGCCAGGAAAGCACTGAACTTCATTCGTTCGGCGAACGCACCCGTGATCAGTGCGGGGGTGATGATCGCGAACATGCACTGGAACACCATGAACGCCGTGTGCGGAATGGTCGGCGCGTAATCGCCGTTGGGTTCGGCGCCCACACCGTTCAGACCGACGAAGTCGAATCCGCCGATCAGGCCACCGTGATCCGTGCCGAAGGCGAGCGAGTACCCGTACAACGCCCACTGCACGCTGATCACCGCCACGAGCACGAAACTCTGCATGATCGTGGCCAGACCGTTCTTGCGCCGTACCAGTCCGCCGTAAAACAAGGCCAGTCCGGGCGCCGTCATCAACAGCACCATGGCCGACGACACCAGCATCCACGCGGTATCGCCGGTATCGATCTTCGGCCCGTCCTCGGCCAGTGCCGCGCTCACCGTTCCAAGCAGTGCCGCTACCGCAGGCACACCCACACGCCAAATCTGGTTCGTCCGCATAATCGTCCCTCGGCTGGTATGCTCGTCGCGTTTTTTCGATTAACCAACGGGCCCGCCGTACACCCGACCCGCCGGGCAAAACGCGCTCGTCGGCGGATTACAGAGCAACGAAGATGCCAGCGCGCGACCGTCTGCAACCGGGCAGACCGGGCCGAGACCCCTTCGGTTGCGCCTCCCGCTGCTGCCGAAACCCCGGGCAGTGCGCGTTGGGCGGGCAGAACGCTCTCCTCCGGTCCTGCCCTCCCGCTCCACCGCCGGGCGCCCGCAACCCATGGCCTGACCAGGCATGCCTTTGGGGGGCGAGGCTCTTGCCGAGCCGTCATCGGACTGCCGCGGCTCGGCTGGAGCCTCGCCCTCCCCATCCGAATTCTTCGCGCCGTGCGCGCAAACTTGGAAATCGTAAATCAGCGTCGTGCGACGCGAAATCGCGGTTCCGTGCCGGCCCACAGGCGTTCTAGGTTGTCACGGTGGCGGACTCCGACCACCACGGCAGCGACAACGGCGGCGCCGGTGACGTTTGGCCCGTAGCCGATCAGCGCACAGGCGACCGGGAGAACGAACGCCGCCGTCAGCGAGGCGGCTGACACGTAGCGGGTCGACGCCGCAACGACGACGAAGCCGAGCAGAGCGGGCAGCACGGCCAGAGGGGCGAGGGCGAGGAAGGCGCCGAACGCGGTTGCCACGCCCTTGCCGCCGCGGAACCGGGCGAAGACGGGATAGATATGGCCGATCACGGTGGCGAGCCCCACCGGCGCGGCTTCGGCGCCGGCCATCTGGGCCGCATAGGCGGGGAGCAGGCCTTTGAGAACGTCGGCCGCGAGTGTGAGCACGCCCGCCCGCGCGCCGACCGTCCGCGCTACATTGGTGGCGCCGATATTGCCGCTGCCGCTTCCTCGCAGGTCGACCCCGGAGGCGCGGGCAAACAGTACCCCGCTCGGTATGGACCCGATCAAGTAGCCGATCGCGACAGCCAGGGCGGTAAACACGCTAATCGGCGGAAATGCCTTCCCGATGGGGTTTAGAATCGAATGCGTGCGCGCCGCGAGCGGTCGGTACGGCGCCCCAGCAACGTCCCAAGCAGCCACCCGACGGCGATCCCTAGCACGCCCGCGCCTACGGTAGCGCCGCTGAGCCCCTGACGCGCATCGGCCGCCGTCGCGGACGCACCCGGGGACGCGCGTCCCGCCCGATCCTTGAGCTGCTTCTGCAGGTCGTCGACCGCGGCGGTCAGACGGGTCAGCTCCGCGGATACGTCGCCTGCGGCGGGCGTAGCCACGGTTGCCCCGCCGGCGCGGGTGGCTGCCAGGGCGTCGAGCGCCACCCGCAGATCCCTCTCGAGACCCGCGTTGCGGGCGCTCAGGGCACTCAACTCGTCCGTCAGTTGTCGGTTGCGGTCGCCGATCGCGGTTGCGGTGGCCAGGGCCGGGTCCGGTTGACGCGTCACCGTCGAACTCGGAGTCGGGGTCGCCCGCTTTCTCGGGGTCCGGGTCGGACTCGATGTCGGCGGGCGCTTACGTTCCGTGGGACGGGCCGCGGTTGCGGTCGGCGCGGGCCGGGGACTGTCGACCGTCGCGGCTGCCGCCGGGCGTGGCTCGCCCGGAATCTGCAGGAAGTTACTGTGTACGTAGCCGCGCTGGCCGCCCGGGGTGATCACCCGAGCCCACTCGCCCTCGATCTCCTCGATCTCGACGCGGCTGCCGGCCTTCAGCGAGTCGAAGGGAGGGAACTGTTTGCCGGGGCCGCGGCGCAATGCCAGTCGGTCGGCACCCACCACGGCGACCGTGTTGGTCTGGGCCGCGGCGGTGGGCACGCCCGGGAAACCGATGCCCGATACGGCCCACCCGATAAACAACACCAGCCCGGCCAGCCTTCGGCTCTTCCGTGCCACGGCCGGCACCCACCGGCCGACGATGCGCCGCGCTCTTCCGGGTGTCTTCTGCTCCACTCGCCACTCCCCCTGCCGCCGGCCATGCGAGGAGCGAAGTCGGGGTGACTGGACTTGAACCAGCGACCTCACGGTCCCGAACCGTGCGCTCTACCAGTCTGAGCTACACCCCGGCGCTCGATCGTGCAGTTGAACCGGCCCCAATTCGACCGGAAGCCGCTGCTTAACATACGGAAGTGAAATTGCAACCAAACCTCGGATTACGTCGCGGCGTGCCGCACGAGCCGGACGGCGAAGAATCCGTCGAGTCCGTGCCGGTGCGGGAAGGTGCGCAGGATGCCGTCGCCACTGACGAGTTCCGCTGCCCCGGCCGGCAGGACCCGGCGGGCGTCGTCGATGGCGAACTCGGATCGTTCGCGGAGGAAGGCCGTTACGTTGTCCTCGTTCTCCTCCGCCGACAGGGTGCAGGTGGCGTACACGAGAGTGCCGCCGGGGCGGACACAGTCGGCCAGACGTTCCAGGAGCCGGCGTTGCAGAACGGCGAGTGCCGCAACGTCGTCCGGCGTTCGCCGCCACCGCACCTCCGGATGCGCGCGCAACGTGCCGAGTCCCGTGCACGGCGCGTCGACGAGCACGCAATCGAACCGGGGGGGGGCGCCCGACGCGTCAGCGTGGGCTTCGACCCACGCGACGGCGTCGGTCGGAACCGTGTGGATCGCGGCGAGACCGAGGCGACGCGCCTGGGCGGCGAGACGCTCAAGTCCGGTTGCGTTGGGGTCCAGGGCGAGCAGTTCACCGCGGTCGTCGAGCAGCTCCGCGAGATGCGTTGTCTTACCGCCCGGGGCCGCGCAGGCGTCGAGGACCCGCTGCCCCGGCTCGACGCCGGCGAGCAGGCCAACGAGCTGCGAGGCCTCGCCCTGGACCGAACACAGACCCGCGGCGATGCCGGGAATGCGCGACGGCGAACCCACATTGTCGAGGCGAATACCCAGCGGCGAGAACGCCGTCGGTGCGGCCGCGTAGCCCGCGCCGGTCAGCTCGGCGAGCAACGCTGCCCGGTCGCCGCGGCGTACGTTGACGCGCAGGACCGTCGGGGCGGGTTCGTTGTCGGCGGCAAGCAGTGCGCCGGTCTCCGCCTCGCCGTACGCGGCCAGCCAGCGCTCGACGAGCCACGTCGGATGCGAAAAGCGGACGGCAAGATGCGCGGCGGGGGCGCTCGCGGGCGGCAGGGCAACCTTGGCCCAGCCCTTCACGGCGCGCCGGAGCACGGCGTTGACGAAGCCGGCGGCGATCCCCCCACGGTGCCGCTTGACGAGCTCGACCGCCGTGTCGACCGCGGCAAAGTCCGGCACGCGCGCCAGCTTGCACACCTGAAAGAGGGCGAGGCGGAGCACGGCACGCACCGGCGGATCGAGTTCTGTCAGGGGCCGCCGCGAGAAGGCCGACAGCACATGATCGAGATACCCCTGCCAGGCGAGGGTCCCGTATACGAGACGGGTGACGAGCGCCTGATCGCGCTGCTCCAAACCCGAACCGTCCAACCGCGTTCCGAGGAGCGCATCGGCGAAACCGCCGTCGTCGACGAGTTGCAGGATTTCCCACGCCAGGGCGCGGGCATCGGGAGGCCGCGGTGCCGCCGCCCTCGACTTAGCCAAGGATAGTCCCCGTCTTCACGGTGCCACCGCGGCTGAACTCGCACGCCGGCAGGCGCTTGCGGCCTTCGAGTTGGACCTCATCGAGGACCAGGGTGCCGAGGCCGGTCGCGACCCGCAGACCGTCGTCCAGTCCGGCGACGCGTCCCGGGGGCCCGCCAATCGCCTCGGGTAGCGCGTGCGCGCGATGTATCTTGAGCAAACGACCTGCCGCCAGCGTGTGGGCGGACGGCCACGGATTGAAAGCTCGTACGACGCGAGCAAGCTGTTCCGCCGGCTGCACCCAGTCGAGGCGGCCGTCTGCCTTCCGGAGAAGCGGCGCGAGAGTCACGGCGGCCTCGTCCTGCGGGCGCGGATCGAGAGTGCCGAGTCGGAGCCGCTCGACGGCGTCGACCAGAGCCAGCGCTCCGAGTTCGGCGAGCCGCGTCTGGAGTTCCCCGTAGGTTTCATCCGCGCCGATGGAGGTGCTGCGCTGCAAGAGAATGTCGCCGGCATCCAGCCGCTCTTCGATTCTCATGATGGTGATCCCGGTGACGGTCTCGCCGCGCAGGATCGCCCACTGGATCGGCGCGGCGCCGCGATAGCGAGGCAGCAACGAGGCGTGGACGTTGATGCAGCCGTGCGCCGGCAGTTCGAGAACGGCCTGTGGCAGGATCTTCCCGTAGGCGACGACGACGATCAGATCGGGCTGCAACTCGCGTAACGCCGGCAGGAAATCCCCGGAACGCACTCGCTCGGGCTGAAACACCGGCAGGCCGGCGGCGAGGGCTTCCGCCTTGACGGGGGGTAGCGCAAGATGCTGGCCGCGTCCCGCCGGCTTATCGGGTTGACAGACCACGCCAACAACGGGCTCCGTGCCGGCGAGCAGCGCACGCAGCGAGGGTACGGCGAACTCCGGTGTGCCGAAAAACACGATGCGCATCGGCGGACGGATCTGCTGTTTCAACCCGGTTGACGGACGCCTCAGATACTGGCGGCGCCCTGCCTGGTTTCGAGTGGCACGCCTTCGCGCAGCCACTTCTTGACACGGCGCCGGTACAGATCGCGCTTCAGCTTGCTGATGCGGTCGATGAAAAGCTTGCCTTCGAGATGGTCGATCTCGTGTTGCAACGCCACCGCGAGCAGGTCCTCGGCTTCGATGGCGATTTCCTGCTCGTCCGTCGTCCAGCCCTTCACGAGAACGCGTTTGGCCCGGGTGACGTCGGCCGTGTAGTCGACGACGCTCAGGCAGCCCTCCTCCCAGACGATCCTGCCCTCGGTTTCGACGATGACCGGATTGATGAGCTTGATGACGTGCCTGCCCTTGTCCTCGTCGTCGATGTCGATGACGATGACGCGCTCCGCTGCGCCCACCTGCGGGGCCGCGAGGCCAAGCCCGGGCGCAGCGTACATGGTCTCGACCAGGTCGGTCACCAAATCGGCGATCGTGCCGTCGATGTTCTGCACCGGCGTTGCGGTGCGCTTCAGTGACTCGGCGGGATAAGTGAGGATTTTTCGCAGTGCCATGGTGTCGGGTGTTCGCCGCGTTCGTAGCAGCGCAGTTCGAACGTAACGGCCACTCGCCACACGGTCAACCGGCCGGCACCGGGGTTGCGGTCGCGCGCCCTAGAAGACAA
The DNA here is from genome assembly GCA_023150935.1 of Candidatus Binatia bacterium. Taxonomy (NCBI): domain Bacteria; phylum Candidatus Binatota; class Binatia (SeqCode); species Binatia bacterium. The sequence goes on from JAKLJW010000001.1 coordinate 70,518, forward strand.
CGATCTCCAGCCCGATCGCCGGGGCTATCCTTTCGAAGTCGCGATCGCGGGTGATTACCGTGTGGCGCGCGTCGGCTGCGGTCAGCGCTATGGCCAGGTCGACGAGGTGGGTTTGGAACCCGCGGCGGGCCAGCGAGAAGCGGAGCTCGGCAATTCGAGGCCAGACCCGCGTGGGTTCGGCGAGGCTGGGCAGGGCCGCGAAGCGTGTCGTTAGCTCGTCGAAGAGTGCCCTGGTCCGCGCGCCGGACGTGACTTCGGCTGCAATCATCGGCGTTATGGCCGCCCGGTCCTCCGCCAAGAGCGGGTCGATGCGGTCGACGGCGTCGCGGTCCCCGCGCAAGAAGGCGATCCACGCGGAGCTGTCGACGAGCATGTCGCTCAACGCTTGCCTCGCTTACCACGCGAACGCGCCAGGTCGACGTCGAGGTCGACTTTGCCGGCGAGGCTCCGCAGTGCCTCCCGATGGGCCTTGCGCACGAGCTCCTGAAGCGCGGCAGTCAGCGTCTCCTGTTTCGTGCGGAAGTGCCAGAGGCGGCGCGCTTCCTCCATCAAGTCCTCGGGGAGATCGACGGTCGTTCGCATGGCTCCTGCATACGATTCGCATGTATCATATGCAAGGCCGGCATCCGGCCCGCGGGCAGGATGCCGGCCAGTCCGACCTCCAAGCTCCGAAGTCACCGGGATCCGAGCCGTCAGCGGTCAGCCTTAAGCCCCGGGTGTTCCCCCGAATTACGATTTCCGCGTTTGCGCGCGCGGTGCGAAGAAATCTTCAGGCCATGGAACGGCTGTGCCCTGCCGTTCGTCCCGAGTAGCAGCCGTCTTCTCGGGCGGCGTATCGAGGGCGTAGCGAGGGACAGGCTCGGCAGGGGCGCGCCCCTCGATACGGAGCCCAGGGGAAGGGCTCCTACTCGGGGCGAACGGGCTGGTTGTTCGCTTTGGGCGGCGGGCGGTAGCCCGCGCTGATTTACGAATTCCGCGTTTGATCGCATGGTGCGAAGAATTTCGGAATGCGGATTTCGGATTGCGGAAGACGGATTCATGAGTTCCGCAATCCGCATTCCGCAATCCGCAATGGGTTGCGGGCGGTAGCCCGCGCCGAATGACGAACAACCACCGACGACCGTTCTAACAACACCCCCCCAGGCCTCCACGCCCCTCAAAGCATCGCATATGGATCCACATCGACGAGCACGCGGACGTCCGCGCTGCGGGCTTTCTTGCTGCTCGCTTCGCGGGCGGCCGCCGCGGCGCGGCGGGCCGCGGTGCTGGTGCGGCTGCGGATCAGCAGATGCCAGCGCTGCCGGCCGCGCAGCCGTTCGATCGGTGCGGGGGTAGGGCCGAGGACGTCGGCGCCGTTGCCCGCCACCCGACGCGCGTGCTCGGCGCAGGCGCGCGCCACCGCTTCCGTGGCCTGCGGGTTCGCACCTTCGCAGCGGATGAGAACGAAACGCGAGAACGGGGGATAGCCGAGTTCCCGCCTGTGGCCGAGTTCGACCTCGGCAAATCCGGCATAGTCGTGTTGCTGCGCGCAGGTCAGGCTGTAGTGCTCGGGTTGCAGGGTCTGAACGATCACCCGCCCCGGCCGGTCGCCCCGGCCGGCGCGCCCTGCCACCTGAGTCAGCAACTGGAAAGTCCGCTCGGCGGCGCGGAAGTCCGGGAAGTTCAACGCCTGGTCGGCAAGCAGCACGCCGACCAAAGTTACGCCCGGGATGTCGTGTCCCTTGGTGATCATCTGGGTGCCGACCAGGATGTCGTACTCCTGGCGTTCCCACGCCTCCAGGATGCGCTGCTGCGAGCCTTTGCGGGCGGTGGTGTCGCGGTCCATGCGGCCGACACGCGCTCCGGGCACCAGCGCGCGGAGGGCGGCCTCGACCTGCTCGGTTCCCGCCCCCCATGCCGACAGGCTCAGTCCGCCGCACGACGGGCACGACGTCGGCGGTGGGATGGTGTGGTCGCAATGATGGCAACGCAGCGCCTGGCGGCGCCGGTGCCAGGTCAACGTGACGCTGCAGTTCGGACAGGCGAGGGCATCGCCGCACTGGACACACTGCAAGAAGTTCGCGAAACCGCGGCGGTTGAGAAAGAGCAGGCTCTGTCCGCGCACCGCGAGGTTGGCCTTGAGAGCGGCGGCCAGCGGTGACGACACCAGCACGACGCGGCCGAGTTTGCCGCCGCGTCTGAGGTCGACCAGGTCCACCGCCGGCAGTGGCCGCGCGGCGACCCGGGCCGGCAACTCGAGCACCGCGTAGCGTCCGCTGCGGCCGTTGTGGAAGGTCTCGATGGCCGGGGTGGCCGAACCGAGAACGATCGGGCAGCCGCTGAGGCGGGCGCGCACCACCGCGACGTCCCGCCCGTTGTAGCGAATGCCGTCGTCCTGTTTGTAAGCGGAATCGTGTTCCTCGTCGACGACGACGAGTCCGAGGCGTGGCAGCGGAGCGAAGACGGCCGATCTGGCGCCGACGACAATTTCGACCTCGCCGCGCTGAATCTTGCGCCACTCGTCCCACCGTTCGCCCTCGCTGAGCGCGCTGTGCAGGACCGCGACGCGGTTTCCGAAGCGCGCCCGCAGGCGCGCCACGAGCTGGTGGGTGAGCGAGATTTCGGGCACCAGTGCCAGCGCCGTCAGGCCGGCGTCGAGGCAGCGCGCGACAGAGCGCAGGTACACCTCGGTCTTGCCGCTACCGGTCACGCCCCACAGCAGAAACGGCTGATACGCGCGGCCGATAACGGCGCTTATCGTGTCGACGGCTTCCGCCTGCGGGGCGGTAAGGGTCACCGGCCGGTCCGCCGGCGGGGCTTCCGGCAGCACCTCCCGATACACCTCTTCGTCGATTGCTGCCACGAGGCGGGCTGCGATCAGGGCGCGCAGTTTGGCGGCAGCGTTGGGGAAGCTGGCGTTCAATTCGGCCGTTGCCGCGCGGCCGAGCGGATGCCGGTGCAGGTACGCGTAGATCGCGTAGCGGCCCGGTTGCGAACGCTGCATGCGCTGCGCGGTGTCGGCATCGAGATCGGCAGTGACCCGGTAGAAACGCAGCCGCCGCGTCGGTCCCGCAGTCGGTTCGAGGCGCTCTTCGACGCGAACCCAGCCGCCGCGTCGCAGATGGGCGATCAACTTCGCGGTCGCGCCGCCACAATGCTCGGCAAGCGCCTCCATGCTCGCCGGTCCCCGGGTGCAGAGGTGGTCGATTACCGCCCGGGCGTCCGCGGGCAGCGTCGCCGGATCGCGGCCGTCGGTCGACACGACGAGCAGGCGCTGGACACCGACCCGGAGACTTCCCGGGAGGGCCGCGCCGAACACCTCGGCGAGCGGGCAGAGGTAGTAATCGGCGATCCAGCGGCACAGCAGCAGCCGCTTGTCGTCGAAGACCGGTTCTGAGTCGACCGTCTCGATTACGCTGCGCAATCGCGGATGTTGAGAGGCGTCGAGGAGATCGGTGACGATGCCGAGGCTGCGCCGCGCGCCGAGCGGCACGAGAACGCGCATGCCCGGCCGTACCTTGCCGCGCAGTGGCGGGTCGATGGCGTAGTCGAGCGGCTCGGTCCTTCCGGCGGCCGGCACAATGGCCACGCGGCATACCGGGGCCCGGTCGTCCGGGGGCGTGCCTTGCTCGCTCATAAGGTCGGACGGCTCGGAAATCCGACCCTATATGCGCGCGGCACGTGGGGAAAGGTGCCCTTGCGGAGATTGAGGAACGCAAGCTCGGGGGCGCTGAAAACGACCCCGTGGAGGCCGGCCCGCAGGCGTTTGCCGGCGTCGAAGGGTGCGGTAAGCAGGCCGGCCGCTGCGGTAAGTGTGCCGGCGACGAGGTTGGCGGCTCCGAACAGGGGCCGCAACCACGGTGCGCCGTCGGTGAAGAAGAGGAACGCCGAGTCGTCGTCGCCGCCGGGGTGCAGGGTCGACGTCAGTCGGTTGCTCTCGCGCAGGTGAACGAGCCACGCCGGCTCGCGGGCGAGCATCTCGTCGATGCGCAGGCGGCGGTACGGCAGCGTGACCGTGGTGCCGTCGACTCGGTACGTTGCGGCGACGGCGGCGGCGGAGACGAACGGGATGAAGTTGGCAGTCCCGGCCATGCGTAGGTGCCCACCGAGGAGCCGGGCCGAAGCGATGCCCACCTCCTCGCCAGCCCCGGCACCGGCGAGTGCCCGGTCGATCGTGGCGAAGATCGCCGAGACGCAGTTGTTGGTCAGGAGGTTGTAGCGATAAGCCGCAACCAGCCGCGTCCCGTACTGGTCTGCCACCTCGGCGGCATGTTCCCTTGTCGCTGGCAGGGCTGCGGGATCGAGGGCGGGGCGGGGCAGGTCGCCGACCCAGCCGGGGTGCGCCGGCAAGAGGCGGCCGCTCTGAACCCGCAGGTCGGCATGTTCGTGTGCGGCGCGGTGCAACTCCAACCAGCGGTTCGCCGCCGCTTCGAGGTTCGCGTAGCCCGCCTCGTCGAGCGGCGCGGCGAGCTGTGCGCGCTGTGCGGAGAGCTGCTCGCCGGCTTCAGCGAGCAGCTCGGCGAGCACGTCCTCGCGCCGTGCGAGGTCGTCGGCGCGGAACGCCGGCGCGGCGGGCGAGAAGGCGTCGAGCACGACGAGCCTGCTGCTACTGACACTGCGCGCGAGCGCTTCGAGGCGGGCCATGCCGAGGAGCAGGGCAAAGCCGCGGTCCGGGCGTTGGGAGGTGACCAGCGCGGCGAGCTCGGCGGTCAGGCGGCCGGCGAAAACCCGGAGCGCCTCGCTTTGCGAGTGGTCGAGGCGAAGAGCCGGCGCAGCGACGTCGCGAACCACGCCGGACCGCAGCGGTGGCGCGGTGGCGAGGATCGTCAACGCCACACGTGTGGCGAGCAGATCGAGATACGTGGCGGCGAAGGTCGGTGGCGCCGCAGGTACGATCTCGGGCGCCGGTAGGTCACCGGGCAGAGTGACCGCCGGAACGAGGCGGGCGATAGCCTCGTCGACCGCGCGGCGCGCGGTCGACAGCGCCGCGGGGCCGTGGTCGGCGGCGACCCGTTCGCGCAGGGCGACCAGAACGGCGGAGTGGTGCGTGCCGGCCGTATCGAACAGGCCGGCGCCGCGTACCGGCACTGCGCCGGGCGGGGCGTCGCGGCCGATCGGCTGTCCGGCCAGCGCGTCCAGCACCTCGATGTTGCGCCGCAGATCGGCGTGCAGCTCGAACTGACTGTCCTGGGCGAGGGTGTGTCTGAGGAAGGTGTCGCGCAGGAGAGCATAGGTGTCGTCGCTGACGCGAATGTGGGTGGCGCGTACGGTGCGGTTCTGCAAGCGGCTGTAGTCGTGCAGGAAGCGTTGAGAATCGTCGCGGTGGATGCGCAGGGCGCCGCCCGGATGATGCTGGAAGTGGAACGTTTCGGCCCCGAACCGGATCGCCGTGTGGCCGCCCGCCGAGGAGCCTTCGTTGGCGTCCACGTACAGGTAGTCGACCGGCGGGGCGGCCGCCGCCACGGTGCCGGCGAGCGGTAAGAGCAGGACGAGCGCGCGCACCACGGCGGCCACCCGTTCCTTATCTGGCCATCTGCTCGTAGCCGCGCTGGATCTCCTGTGCCTTTGCGGGATCGCCGTGAGAGAGATTCTGCTTGAACGCATCGAGCTCCACCGGTTTCACTTTGGCCTTCCCGAGGCCCTGCCCGATGCCGACGTAGGTCGCCGTGTTCGCCTCCCAGTTGGTGATGCCGTGCTGCTCGGCAATGGCGGCGAGCCGGGTCTGAAAGACCGTCGGATCGCCGCCGGAAATGACGTACGCGTAGGTGTAGTCGCGCACGTCGTCACGGTAGGCGGTTTCGCGGCTTGTGGGCGAGGAGCTCGAGAACGACGAGGAGCTGCTGGCGATCGAGTCGGAGCTACTCACCGAACTGTCGATGAACGAGCACGCGCCGGCGGGCAACGTCAGCCCGCAGGCGAGGGTCAGGATGAGCCAACGATTCACGGTCGCTCCTTTCGTCGGCGGACCGGCGTCCGCGTTGCCCCCGGCTTCGACCTTACGCCGCTCCGGGGGTGGGGTCCAGCCTGCCCGCGCGGCCCCGATCGTTACCCCGGTCTCGTCTCGCCGGACACGGAAGGCGCCCGCGCAACGGCAACAGGACCCCGCCACGAAGTCAGGTTCCTTTCCCGGCGGGAGTGCCCACGACCTGGCGGTCGTCTCAAGACGATGAAAAGGCGGTCCCCTCTGCGCAGTCGGGGTCGGAATCGCTATCGGGATCGAGGGAATCGGATGGATACCGACGCCGATACCGACGCCGACCCCGATGGCTGCCCGGTCCCCGCCCCACCCACGCCGATTTTCGAAGCAGAGGGCGGGGCGACGGAGGCGATGATGGCTGACGATACCTGCAGTTTCGCGCTGCTCTGCCCGCACCACCGGCGTGGTGCGCCAATTCGGACGCTTCGGCCGGGGGGGTGGGTCCAAGTCGGCGCACGGTCCCACCCTCACCCATGGCATAGATTGGCATCGTGGTTGACAAGGCGTGCCCGGCTCGGTACCCGAAGGGCGTGATCGAACGCAACCTTGCGACTCCTCTGCGTAATCTCGCCGGACTCTACCCCGTCGTCACGGTCACCGGCCCGCGGCAGGCCGGCAAAACGACCCTCTGCCGCGCCGTCTTCCCCGACAAGCCGTACGTTTCGCTCGAACCACTCGACGTGCGCGAGGCCGCGACCGCCGACCCGCGCGGCTTTCTCGCCGAACATGCCGCCGGTGCCGTCTTCGACGAGGTGCAGCACGTGCCCGGTCTACTCAGCTACCTCCAGGTCGAAGTCGACGAGCACCCCGAGCCGGGTCGCTTCGTGCTCACGGGCTCGCAGCACTTCGGCCTCACTCAGACCATCGCCGAATCGCTGGCGGGGCGAACCGGTGTTCTTCATCTTCTTCCGCCGAGCCTCGACGAACTGCGCCGGTTTCCGCAGCCGCCGGACGATCTCCTCGCCACGCTGTGGATGGGCGCCTACCCCCGTATCCACGACCGCGGCATTCCCGCCGACCGCTGGCTCGCCGACTATCTCACCACCTACGTGCAGCGAGACGTCCGCCAGGTGCTGAACATCGGCGATCTGGCCTCGTTCACGACGTTCCTGGGCCTTGCGGCCGGCCGCACGGCCCAGGAGATCAACCTGAGCGCGCTCGGGGGCGATGCGGGCGTCGCGCACAACACGGCGCGCGCCTGGCTCTCCGTGCTCGAGGCGAGCTTCCTCTGTACCCGGATTCCCGCCTGGCACCGCAACGTGCGCAAACAGATGGTGAAGGCGCCCAAGCTGCACTTCCTCGACTCCGGCCTGGTCTGTCACCTGCTGGGCATCCGCGACCCGGAGCAACTCCGCCACCACCCGCAGCGGGGTGCCATCTTTGAAAGCTGGGCCGCCGCCGAGGTATACAAGGCACGCGCACACCGGGGCCTCACACCGCAACTGGCGCACTACCGCGACGCCAAACGCCTCGAGGTCGACCTGCTGGTCGAGCTGAAGAACTCCGTGGCTCTGCTCGAAGCGAAATCCGGCGCCACGATCGCCGGTGACATGTTGCGGCCGCTCCATCGACTTGCCGAAGCCCTGCACGTCAGCGGCGAACATCGCGCGCTCGATCTGCGATTCGTGTACGGCGGCACCGACACCTCCCGGCGCGAACACGTCGCCGTCACCTCGTGGCGCGACATCCAGAACCTAGACTGGCAATAACCTTCACCGGGGGCGGGGCGTCGATGTGGACGAATCGCCGGACCGGCCCGGGCGCATATCGGCGGGGGACCCCCGGGCGTTAGCCGGCGGCGCCCGGGCGACCGCGGAGCCGCTGCGCTTCCGGTCCCGTGCGATACCCCGTTGACTGTACCGTCTGGCCGGTATAGTCGCTGTGGCCATGAGACGAGGCCGCAACGGGAACGCGCGTGACAAGCTGCTCGACGCGGCCGAGGCGCTGGTGCGCCGCGACGGGGTGGGCACCCTCACTCTGGACCGGGTGGCGGCCGAAGCGCGGGTCAGCAAGGGCGGCCTGCTCTACCACTTCCCGTCGAAGGAGCGGCTCATCGAGGCGATGATCGAGCGGCACCTGCGCAATCACCTGGCTGGCCTCGATGCGGCGCTGCGGGCCGAGGCGGCGGGCCCGGGACGCTTTTCTCGGGCGGTGCTGCGGGCGGCCTTCGCCCAGTCGGCGCGGCCGCCGGAGCGCGAGCGGCGGATGGCGGCTGGTCTGCTGGCCGCGGTGGCGACCCGGCCGGCGCTGCTGGCGCCGGTGCGCCAGGCGTACCGGGGCTGGTTGAAGGATGCGCGTGCCGATGGGCTGCCGCCGGGGCAGGCTCTAACGGTGCTGGCGGCGCTCGACGGTCTCTGGTTCTGGGGGCTGTTCGGTCTCGTCGATCTGTCTCCCGCTCGGATCAAGGAACTGCGGCGCGCGCTCAAGGTGCTGGCCGGCACGGAAGGGGAGATGTCGTGAAGGTTGGCGCCTGGAAGCGGCGGGTGGCGGTGGCTGGCACGGTGGTGGGCACCGGCTTGCTGCTGACGATCGGTCTTTCGCGGACGCCGCCGGGCGCACTGGAGGCAGCGCCGTTGACCGGATCGGCCGGCGTTGCCGGCGGCGGAACCGGCGTAGGGTGCATGGGAAGAGTCGAGCCTGCCTCGCGCGTTCGCCGGCTGGCGGCGCCGGAATCTCAGGGGGTAGTTACCCTGGCGGAGCTCGCCGTGCGGGAGGGCGAACGGGTGGAGCGTGGTCAGGTGCTGGGGTGGTTCAGCGGGCGCAGCTCGCGCGCCGCCGCCGTGCGCCTGGCCGAGGCCGAGCTGCGGCGGAGCGAAGCGCGTCTGGCGCAGGTGAGAGCGGGCGCCAAGAGCGGCGAGGTAGCGGCTGCCGAGGCGCGGGTCGCGCGCCAGCGGGCAGCCGAGGTCAACGCGCGGGCCGAACTGGACAGGGCGATGGCGCTGGCCGAGAAGAAAGTCGTCGCCGACACCGAGCTCGATAGCCGTCGTGCCGCCTGGGCAGTCGCCGAGGCCGAACGGCGCGCCGCCGAGCAGGAGCTGGCCAGCGTCGCCGAAGTGCGCCGCGTCGACGTGGCCGTCGCCGAGGCCGAAGTGGCGCAGGCGCGGGCGGCCGAGGAGCGGGCGAAGGCGGAACTCGATCTGGCCGAACTGCGCGCGCCGATCGACGGTACCGTGTTGAAGATCCATACCTGGCCCGGCGAGAAGATCGACGAGCGAGGCGTGCTCGACCTCGGCAATCTCGACGAGATGCACGTGGTGGCCGAAGTGTACGAAACCGACGTGGCGCGGGTTGCCGTCGGTCAGCAGGCCGACGTCATCGTGCCCGGCGATGCCGAAGCGCTGCGCGGCGAGGTGGTCGATCTGGGTTGGCAGGTCCGCAAACGCGACGTGCTCAGCACCGACCCGGTCGAGGAGATCGACGCCAGGGTGGTCGAAGTGCGAATCCGCGTGAACGGCGACGGAGCCCGGCGCCTGGCACGCTTCAGCAACATGCGGGTCCAGGTGGTCATCGGCGGATGACGAGGCCGGCGGGTCGACAGCGCTGGGCCGCGGCGGCGCTGCCGGTGGATCTGGCCTGGCGGCAGCTCCGGCACGAGCCGCGCAAACTGATTGCCGGCGTCGCCGGGGTGGTGTTCGCCGTGGTGCTCATGCTCATGCAGTTCGGCTTCCGCGACGCGCTGTTCGACAGCGCCACCGCCGTGCAGCGCCAGATGTCGGGGGATCTGTTCATCGTCCACCGGCAGAGCCAGACCCTGTGGCGCATGGCGCCGTTCTCCCGGCGGCGGGTATTTCAGGCCCTGGCGGTACCCGAGGTGGAGCGAGCCGGGTACTTTTACGTGACCCTGGTCGATTGGCGAAATCCGTGGACCGGCCGGCACCGGCCCACGCTGATGTTCGGCATCGATCCGGCCGCCGGTCTGCTCGATCTCCCCGGGGTTCCGGAAAACCTCGGGGTTCTCAAGAACGAGGACGCGGTCATCTACGATGCGCACTCGCACGCGGAGTTCGGCCCCGTCGTCGAGACCCTGCTTGCGGGCCGTGCGTTGAGCGCCGAAGTGAACAACCGCAGAGTGGCGGTACGCGGGTTATTCCGGCTGGGGGCGTCGTTTGCCGCCGACGGCAACCTGGTGACCAGCCAGGAGAACTTTCTTCGCGTCGTCGCGGGTCGCACCCCGTCTCAGATCGACGTCGGCATTCTGCTGTTGAAGCCGGGCGCCGATCGCGCCGCGGTGCGCGACACCGTGCAACGGCTGCTGCCGGAAGACGTCGCGGTGGTGACGCGCGACGAGCTGGTGCGGCTCGAACGCGATTACTGGCAGACGTCGACGGGCGTCGGCTTCGTGTTCACCCTCGGGGCGATGATGGGATTCGTGGTCGGCGTGGTGATCGTGTACCAGATCCTTTTTACCGAGATCGCCAATCATCTCGGCCAGTATGCGACCCTCGCCGCCATGGGACATTCGCAGCGCTTCCTGCTCGGCATCGTCGCCGGCGCCGCGTCGATCCTGAGCGTCATGGGCTACGTCCCCGGTGTGCTGCTCTCTTTCGTGCTCTACCGCGTGACCGAAGGAGTTACGTTCCTCCCCATGACCCTGGGGATCGGCAAGCCCGCGACCGTGTTTGGCCTGACCCTGCTGATGTGCGTGCTCTCCGGCGGCCTGGCGCTGCGCAAGCTGCGCGAGGCCGATCCGGCAGACTTGTTCTGAGGTGTACCGGTGACGGCCCCGGTGGTTGCGATCGACAGGGTGAGCCACTCTTACGGCGACGGTGTCGGCCGGAAGCGAATCCTCCACGACGTGTGCCTGGAGATCCCACCCGGCGAGATCGTTCTGCTGACCGGCCCGTCCGGGGCCGGTAAGTCGACGCTGCTGACACTGGTCGGCGGCTTACGTTCGGTGCAGGAGGGCAGCGTACGGGTCTTCGGTCACGAGTTGCGCGGCGCCTCTGAGGAGTTGCGGCTCACCGTGCGCCGCCGCATCGGCTACATTTTCCAGGATCATAACCTGCTCCCGTTTCTGAGCGCCCGGCGTAACGTCGAGATGGCGCTGCACCTCGATCCGGACGCTGCGGGGACCGAGATTAAAGAGCGGGCGAAGACGATGCTGTCGGCGGTCGGACTGGAGCCGGAGATGGAGCGGGAGCCGGCTGCCCTCTCGGGGGGACAGAAACAGCGGGTTGCCATCGCCCGGGCTCTCGTGCACGGCCCCAATCTCGTCCTTGCCGACGAACCGACGGCGGCGCTGGACCGCGTCAGCGGCCACCAGTGCGTCGATCTCATGCGGACCCTCGCCAAGCAGCAGCGATGTTCCATCCTGCTGGTCACGCACGACAGTCGCATTCACGACATTGCCGATCGCGTCCTGCGCATCGAAGACGGTCAGATCGCGCCGACTTGAGGGGCGCCGCCCCGCGGACTCGGTGCATGGCAAGGAACGACGCGCGCCGAGCGACAACGGCGAACGACGACGCCGGCGCCGCGGCTTACCGGGCCGTGACGCGGCGCACCAGCATCAGCTTGTACGCCTCTCCCAGTGCGGCGTCGTCCGGTCGCAGCACCGGCTCGTAGCTGCGGCGCAGAGCCGCATCGCCCCCGGCCCAGTCGGCGCGGGTGATGACCAGATAGCGCGGACCGCGGTCTGCCGTGCTGCCGGTGTACACTGGAATCGGGCGCCGCCAGTAGTACAGCACGGCGTAGCTGGGTGTACGGTAGAAGGCGACGCTCTCGCCGGCGGCGACGACGCGTTCGGCCCGGGCGACAAAGGTGCGGGCGCTTTCTTCGGTGGCGATCGTCGGCATCGCCACGACATTGGCGATGACGATGGCGGCTACGGTGGTTGCAAGGAGGCCGCCGAAGGTCCCCACCCACCACCCGGCGCGCGCGGCGCGTACGCACATGCCTGCGCCCGCGAGGGCAACGGCCAGGGCACCGAAGAGCGCCGCCCCGCCACCGGCAAGTACGGCGGCGACGGCGGTGCCGTAAGGCGGCGAAGCGGCTGGCAGTAGGTGCTGCACCGCCACGCCGATCGGCAAGCCGAGCGCGGCGGCGGTACTGACCGCCGTGAGCGCCGCCACGGCCACGAACAACGCGGCCGCCGCCACCGCGAGCCCGCGCAGCAACCAGCGGTCGTCCGCCGCCGCCCGCTGCTGCTCCTCGAGCTGCCACGCGACCAGCAGCGCGATCGCCGGGTACAGACCGAGCAAGTACACGCCTCGCTTGCTGACCGCGACGGCGTACAGCGCGAAGACCAATACCGCCCACACGCCGCAATAAATTGCCGGGTGATCCCGAGTCAGAGTCGCGCGGTTATGCCAGAGGCGAGACAGAACCCCGGGCAGGAACACCGTCCACGGCAGGAAACCGAGCAGCAACACCCCCGCCAACCACAACGCGGTATGGCGATGCCCCTGATAATCCCCGGGCCCGGGATCGGCGTCGAAGACACGGAACACGTTCTCGCGCAGAATGTGCTGCACGAAGAAGTCTCGTCCCTCCCGATGCGCGGCGAGCGCGTACCAGCAACCCGCGAGCACGGCAACGACCAGCACGCCGCGCAGCAGACGCATGCGCAGCAGCGGAGAAAAGTCGCGCCGCACTGCCATAGAGGCCAGCGCGACCGCACCCGGCAGGACGATCCCGACGGGTCCCTTGGCCAGAGTCGCGAAGGCGATGCCCAGGTACAGCGGCACCAGCCAGCGACCCGATCCGCTGCGGACGAAGAACAGCCAGGAGAGGAAAGCCGCCTCGAGGCCGACGGTCAGCGCCATATCGACGCGGGCCGTGGTGGCCGCGCGGACCCACTCGAAGCTGGTGGCCAGCGTCAGGGCCGCGACCACCCCCGCGCGTGCGCCCCACAGCGCGGCCCCCGTTACGTAAATCGCGAGTATGCCTGCCAGCGAGAGCAGCGCCGACGGCAACCGCGCGCTCCATTCGTCCGTAGTGCCGCGCGCGAGGGCAACCAGCGCTCCGAGCCAGTGGAACAGTGGAGGCTTCGAGGGGATCTCGACCTCGTTGACCCGTGGCAAGACCCAGTTGCCGGTCAGCAGAATCTCCCGCACGACGAGCGCTTCGCGCGGCTCGCCCTTGGTGTGAAACGGGATCCCGGCCGGGCCCCACAGGGTGACGAGCGCCCACACGGCGAGTACGAGCGCGGCGCCGAGGGCGGTAGTGGCAGCTCCGAAGCGCGGCCCCGATTCGGTTGCCGACTCCGCTGCCGGAGCGGTCGCGGATGCGCCGGGCGGAGATTCAGCCGGCGTCGCGCTCGGATCCGGGGAAGTTGACGACAAGGACCTTCCTCTGTTCGGCGGCGATCTCGCGCGGCGGCGGGTCGAGCAGCGGCGCGAGTTCCTCGAGCTCGTGGCGGTTGATGTTCAGGAATATCCGGCGGCCCGAGGCCCAGGCCTTCACGAGGTCTTCGTTGGTCGGCCAGAAAAAGGGCTGGCCCTCCGGTAAGCGGCGCCCGAAGTCGAGCTCGCCGTCGGCAAGCACCTGAATCACCCGCCGCTGCGAATACAGGGTGATGCTGTGTGCGTAATGGCGGTACCCTACGACCAGATCCTCGGGCGCGGCCTGCTCCTTGACGATGCGGCCAATCCGCGGGTAGCTGTTTGCCAGCGCACGCCCGGCCAGCGTCGCGGGTTGGAAGATCAGAACGCCGAGCAACATGACGGCAAGACTCGCCTCCGCGCTGCGGCGCAGGGTGGCGAGGCTGGCGATGGCCGTGACCAGAACGATCGGCGTACTCGAGGCCAGAGCAGCCAGCACCGTTTCGCTGCGCCAGTCGTCGAGGAATTCGTCGGCTACAATCCCGCCCACGAGCGCGACGGCCGCGAAGACGATGACCGACACCAGTGCCCGCCGCAGCACGTCGACCCGACCGGCGTCGAGCAGGCCGCGGACGAAACGCGCCAGTAACACCGCCGCCGGGCAGACCATGGGTAGGATGTACGTCCCCAGCTTGGAGCCCGACGCACTGAAGAAGCCGAACGTCACCGCGGCCCAGACGACAAGGTAGAGCGTGCCGGCGGAGACCCGCAGCGCCGCCAGCCGCCGCAGCGCCTGCCAGACCGGCCCCGGCGCGTACGCCGCCAGGAGTGTCCACGGCAGCATCCCGCCAAGCAGGATCGGCACGAAGAACCACAGCGGCTGGTGGTGTTCGCGCGGCTCGAGGTAACGCGCCAGATGCTGCTTGACGACGAAGAAGTGGACGAACTCGGGATTGCGCGCGCTGACCAGCACGAACCACGGCATGCTCACGACGAGAAATGCCGCGATGCCCAGCGGTGACACCAGCCAGCGCAGTCCGCGCCACTCGCCGCGCAGGAGCAGGAAGAGCACGACCGTGCCGCCGTTCAACACCGCGGCGACGGGTCCCTTGACGAGCACGGCCAGCGCCGTGGCGACGTAGAAAGCCACCAGCCACTCGCGCCGCCGCTGCGGTAGCGCATAAGCCAACCAGAAGGCGCCGAGGGCGAGGTTCATGAGTCCGCTCAACGGCATGTCGAGGGTCAGGAACTGGCCGATACCGAAATAGTACGGCGAGGCCGCGAGAATTGCCGCCGACAGAGCGCCGACCCGGGGGCCGTAAATCAATCGGCCGACCACGCCGGCGACGGCGATGCCGAGGAAGGCGAACAGCACCGGCCACAGACGCGCGACGAAATCGCTGCGGCCGAGGAGCCGGAAGCTTGCCGCGGTCAGCCAGTAGAACAGCGGCGGTTTCTCGAAGTACTTGAAGTAGTTCAGGCGCGGCGTGACGTAATCGCCGGACTCGTTCATCTCGCGCGGGATCTCCGCGTAACGGGCCTCGTCCGGGTCGGACAGCGAGTACCGCCCGATGGTGCCGAGGTAGGTGGCGCCGATTACGATTGCGAACAGGATAATCAGCCAGCGAGGGATCGGGCGCGGTCCCCGGATGGCTTCCCGGCTTTCGATTCCGGGTGCGGCGTTTCGGATCTCGGCGGCGGGTCTCGCGCTCATGAGGTGTCTATTCCTGTACGGGTCCCTGCTGCGCCACGGTGCCGTGACGGCCCTCGATCGGGCCGGGGACGACCGTGGCAACGGGCAGCGCACGCAGGCCGCGGGCGATGTCGATCAGGCGATGCACCGGCACCTGGGGGCGGACGGCGGTGAGGAAGGCGCGCAGGTGCGCGAGCTGACCGATGCCCTCCATCTCGGCATGCGCCGTGTACACGTTGAGGCCGGGGCGGAGTTGGGCGGCGTAATAGCGCGCGACCTCGTGTGGACTGGTGCCGATCGTTCCGTAGGTCTCGTCGAGTGTGAGCAGGGTTGTCGGTAGCTCCGGAGTGCGGAAGCGAACGCCGTCCATCTCCGGTAGAAACGGCGCGCGGCCGCGCGTGTCGCTGTGGTAGGCGAGGCCGAGGGCGTCCTCGGCGGCAAGGCTGGTTGCAGTGCACTGCCAGCCGGGGGCGCCGAAGGCGAGTGGGGGGGTGCCGAGGATCTCTTCGTACACGCCCCGGGCCCGCTGCAGTTCCGCGGCGACGGCGGCTGCCGACAGTCGCGGCAGCCGGTCCTGCCAGTAGACGTGATCGTAGCCGTGCATCGCGATTTCGTGGCCTTCGGCGGCAGCGCGCCGCAGCACCTCGCGGCCCGAGCTGGCGATCTGCGGACCGGGAAGCAACGTGCCGTAGAGCACGGTGCGCCAGCCGTAGGTGGAGACCGCCCGGGTCCGGCGCATCTTGGCGAGAAATCCGGGCCGGAAGAGGCGGCGGATCGCGCGCCCCGAATGGTCGGGACCGCAGGCAACGAAGAAGCTGGCGCGCAGTCCGAGGTCGTCGAACAGGCGCAGCAGGGCGGGTACGCCGTTGCGCAGACCTGCGTAGGTGCAGACGTCGACTTTCAAGCCGAGCTCGGCGCCGGCAACGACGCTCATCTTTGCGTCGTGCGGAACCACTCGATCGTCTTGCGCAAGCCCTCGACCAGCGGCGTCTCGGCGCGGACGCCGAGGATGGTTTCCATACGGGCGACGTCGGGAACCCGGCGAGGGATGTCTTCGTAGCTGGCGCCGTACACCGACTCCTGGCTGACGAACTTGATCGTCGAACGGGAGTCGCCGGCTTCGATCATGGCTTTGGCGAGGTCCAGGACGGTCGTCTCGACGTTGGTGCCGATGTTGAATACCTGACCGTCGGTGCCGGGCGCGATGCCGGCTGCCATGGTGGCACGGATGCAGTCGTCGATGTACGTGAAGCAGCGGGTTTGCGCGCCGTCGCCGATGACGGTCAGGGGCTCGTTGCGCAGCATCTGGCCCATGAAGATCGTGATGATGCGACCGACGTCGAGCCGATCGAGTCGCGGCCCGTAGACGTTGAAATAGCGGGTGATGGTAACCGGGAGACCCATGTGTCCGTAGGCGAAGCAGAAGTGCTCGCCGACGGCCTTCGAGGTCGAGTAGCACCAGCGATCGATGCGCGTGGAGCCGAGGACACGGTCGTCGTCCTCGCTCCACGGTACCTTCGGATTGCGGCCGTACACCTCCGAGGTGGAGCCGAAGACCACCTTCTTCTGGTGTTTGAAGGCCAGCTTGAGGACATTCTGCACGCCGTTGACGTTGACGTTGAGCACCTCGTACGGATCGCCGACGTAATGCTCGACGCCGACCACCGCGGCCAGGTGGTAGACGAGATCGCACTTGGCGATCAGGCCCTCGAGGATCTCGAGGTTGAAGATGCTGTCGCGCACGTAATGGAACAGCGGATTGCCCATCAGGTGCCTGGTCTTGATGACGCTGCCGGTGTCGATGATGAACACCTCGTCGCCGCGGGCCACGAACGCATCTGCGAGGTGCGAGCCCACGAATCCTCCGCCGCCGGTGATCAGAACCTTCACTGTAGTCTCACTCCCTCCCGGACGGCGTGGTGCGCCGCCCATTCGCTTCCCGACATTTCCGCACCCGCCGCGAGCTGGACACGTGCGAGCGTTACCGTTCCGCTACCGGCCTGTACCGCCAGGGTCGGGCTTACCTGCAGCACCGTGCCCGGGGCGGTCGCGCCGCGGCGCCCGTCGTGGTGACCGGCCGCCCAGACGAACAGCTTTTGCCCGTTCCACGAGGTGAAGGCCCCGGGGTACGGGTGGGTTACGGCGCGCACGAGGTTGTACACCTGACGCGCGGTTACGTTCCAGTCGATGCGGCCGTCGGCCGGCTTGCGGCCGCCGAAGTAGGTTGCCGCGGCGTGGTCCTGCGGGCGGCGCGGCGCCGTGCCGGCACAGAGGGCAGGGTAGACCTCGCGCAGCAGTTCCGCGGCGGCGGCGGTCAGTTTGCGAAGCAGGGTGAGCGCGGTGTCGTCGTCGGCGATGGGGATGGCGCGCTGGGCGACGATATCCCCGTGGTCCGGTTTGCCGTCCATGTAGTGCAACGTGACGCCGGTCTGCGTCTCGCCGTTGACGAGCACCCAGTTCACCGGCGCGCGGCCGCGGTATCTGGGCAGCAGCGAACCGTGCATGTTCAGTGCCCCGCGCGGGGCGAGCGCGAGCAGTTCGGGACGGAGCAGTTTGCGGTAGTAGAAGGAGAAGATGACCTGCGGGGCGAGCGCCGCGATGCGGTCGATCCACTCCGGAGTGTTGACGTCGTCGGGCGCGAACGCGGGGACGCCGTGGGCTTCGGCCAGGGGGCGTACCGAATGGAACCAGACGTTTTCTCCGGGGTCGTCTTCGTGGGTGAACACGGCCGCGACGTCGGCGGCGGCGCGGAACAGCTCGGCGAGGCAGGCGTAGCCGACGTCGTGGTACGCGAAGACCACCACACGCATCGATTCACCGGCCCTGCTGGTGAATCGCCCGGATCCGATAGGTCGGGCGCCGGCGCACTTCGAGGTAGATGCGGCCAACGTACTCGCCGACGATGCCGACGGCGAGTATCAGCAACCCGATGAACACGAAGAGAATCGCGAACAGCGTAAACACGCCCTCGACTTCCGGGCCGACGAACAGGCGGCGCACGAACAGAAAGCCGCCGAAGCCGACGCCGGCGGCGGCGACGAGCATGCCGACCAGGCTGACGAACTGAATCGGCAGCAGCGAGAATCCGGTGAGCAGATCGAAGGTGAGGCGCAGGAGTTTCAGCAGGCCGTACTTCGAGGCGCCGCCGAAGCGGTCGGAATGCCCGACCTCGATTTCGGCGGTGCGTTTCGCCAACGAGTTAGCCAGCGCCGGGATGAAACTCGACCGTTCGTCGCAGTCGAGAATCTGACTGACGATGGAGCGACGATAGGCGCGCAGCATGCATCCGTAGTCCTTCATCGTCACCCCGACCGCCATCGAGGTCATGTGGTTGATGGCCCTGGAGGCCACGCGGCGAAACAGCGGATCGTGCCGCTCCTCGCGCCAGCCGCCGACCACTTCGTACCCCTCGTCGATCTTCGCGAGCAGTTGGGGGATTTCTTCCGGAGGGTTTTGCAGGTCGGCGTCGAGGGTGACGACCACGGCGCCGGTGGAGGCGGCGAACCCGGCGAGGACGGCGGCGTGCTGTCCGAAGTTGCGGGTCAGTTCGACCACCCCGACGTGTGGGTCCTCCGCGGCGAGCTGCCGCAGGATGTCGAGCGAGCCGTCGCTGCTGCCGTCGTCGACGTACCAGACCTCGTATGGCCGCTCGCGGGCTTTCATGACGGTCGTCAGCCGGCGATGAAGGGTGGGAAGGTTTTCGCGTTCGTTGAACACCGGCAGAACGACGGACACGAGGCCGTCGACCGACGGCGCCACGGTCGGCGATCGCGACGCGTCGTCGCGGGGTATGGCCGCAACCTGTGCACTCATGGAAGGCCCGCTCATCCTTTCGGGGCCTTCCTGTACAGAGCGCGCGAACGGAGTGCAATCGTCTTCTGCGGGATCAGACCGCGTAGTCCTTGCGCTGAATGCCGAACTTGTGGAGCTTCTGGTAGAAGTTCTGCCGTTGCAGGCCGGCTTCGCGGGCGGCGCGGCTGACGTTGCCGTTGTTTCGTCTCAGGCAATCGAGGATGTAGACGCGCTCGAAATCCTCCCGGGCGGCGCCGAACGGTTTGCCGGTGGGGATGGCGGGAGCCGGCGCGGGCGCGGTGTTGGTGATTTCGACGGGCAGGTCGACAACCTCGATCCGCGTGCCCTGCGCCAGCAAGGCGGCGCGCTGCACGACGTTTTCCAGTTCGCGCACGTTGCCCGGCCACCGATAGCCGCGCAGCGCATCGCCGGCCCCCGGGTCGATGCCGTTGAGCCGCCCGTCGTCGTCGTACCGGCGCAGGAAATGCTGGGCCAGCGGCAGGATGTCGTCGGTGCGCTCGCGCAGAGGCGGCAGACGCAAGGAGACGACGTTCAGGCGGTAATAGAGATCGGCGCGGAACTGCCCGGCCGCGATCCGCTCGGTGAGATCGGCGTTGGTGGCGGCGACGACGCGGACGTCGACCTTGATCGCCCCTTCGCCGCCGACGCGCTGCACCTCGCGCTCCTGTAAGACTCGCAGGAGCTTGACCTGCAGCAGCGGGAGGAGTTCGCTGATCTCGTCGAGGAACAGGGTTCCGCCGTTTGCCTGTTCGACCAGTCCTTTCTTGGCGGCATGGGCGCCGGTGAACGCTCCCTTCTCGTGGCCGAACAGCTCGCTTTCAAGCAGGTCGGCCGGAATGGCGCCGCAGTTGATGGCGATGAAGGGCCCGCCGCTGCGCGGAGACCGCATGTGCAGTGCGCGGGCGACCAGTTCCTTGCCGGTACCGCTCTCTCCGGAGATGAGCACGGTGGCGGTGGAGCCGGCGACTCGCTCGACGACGCGCAGCACCTGCTGCATGGAGGAGCTGGCCCCTACGATGGTCTCGGTCCCGTAGCGGTCCACGAGCTGCTCCCGCAGGTTGCGGTTCTCTTCCCGCAACCGGAAGTGCTGCAAAGCGCGGTCGACATGCTGGCGAGCAACCTCGTTCTCGAAGGGCTTCTCGAGGTAGTCGAAGGCTCCCAGTCGCATGGCCTCGACGGCAGTCTGAATAGTGGCGTAACCGGTCATCATCACGACGAGAGTGTCGGGACTGACGCGTTTCACTTCGCGCAGGAAATCGATGCCGCCCATTTCCGGCATGCGCAGGTCGACCAGAGCAACGGCGTAGGTCTCACGACCGGCCGCTTCGAGGGCGTCGGTGGCGCGGTTGAAGGTCGCCACTGCGAGGTCCGGACGCTGCAGCGCGCGGCCAAGGGAGCGGCAGAGGTTCACTTCGTCGTCAACGAGCATCATCGAGTACATCATGTCACACTGTCTGGCTGGCAAGGTCCGCCTGTATGGGCGCCGGGTGCCGCGGCAGCGTGATCGTGAACGCGCTGCCGTGCCCCGGTTCGGAGCGCACGGTGATCTCGCCGCCATGTCCGGTAATCAGACCGTAGCTCACGGCCAGACCGAGCCCGTAGCCGGACCCGCCTTTCTTGGTCGTGTAGAAGGGATCGAAGATGTGTTCGAGGTCCTCCGCGCCGATACCGCAGCCGTGGTCGGCAAACTCGATGAGGGCGCGGCGCCGGCCGCCATGGATCGAGTCGGCGGTGCGGATGGTAACTGTGCCGCTGCCGCCCATGGCGTCGGCGGCGTTGAGCAGCAGATTGAGAAACACCTGCTGGAGCTGGCGTGGGTCGGCGGTGACCATCGGCAAGCGCGGATCGAGTGCCCACGCCACCTGCAGTCCGGCGGCCCGCTCGTCGCGCACGGCGAGCGCGAAGGTTTCCCGCAACAGCTCGTTGAGGTCCACTTCCTCGGGCCGACTCTCGCCCGTCGCCGCAAAGTTCAACAACCCCTGGATGATCCGGCGGCAGCGCTGCGTCTCGTTGGCGATGATCTCGACGTCCTCGGCCACCTCCGGCCGATCGTGCAGAGTTTCCCGCAGGTTGCCGGCGGTCGCCAGGATGATGCCGAGAGGATTGTTCAACTCGTGCGAAACCCCGGCCGCCAACATACCCACGGCGCTCAGGCGCTCCGCACGCCCCAGACGCGCCCGCGCTACCTTGAGATTGCGATACAACCGGCGCGTCTCGGCCAGCACACGGTCCTTTTCCTGCAAGGTCTGTTGCAGCGACTGCGCCAGCTTGTTGAAACTCGTCGCCAGGGTCGCCACCTCGTCGACCCCGACCACCGCTACCCGCGCGTTGAAGTCCCCCGCCGTGAAACGCTCCGCCGTCTCGGTGAGCTGCGACAACGGCGCCACCATCCGCCGACTCCACCACGAGATGAAGGCCAGAGCGCTGCCGATCAGGAGCGCGATGAAGAAAAGCAGACGATAGCGCAGCCGCCCCATTTGCCGGTCGACGAGATGGAGCGAGATGCCGAGCCCCAGACCCGCGACACGCTGGCCGTTCACCGTCACCGGGGCAAGAATTTCGAGGTAGTTTCCCACCCGGTTGACAACGTTCCGGCGCGTCAGCTCGCGCACCGGTGGCAGCGGACCGTACGGTCCGGGCGTGACCCCGGGATCGTTGAGGGCGATCAGAACCCCCTTGTCGTTGAAAAGGAACGCGTACGCGAAATCGCTGTCCGCGAGAACCGGCTCGAACTCCTCGGTGAACGCCTGCAGGTTGGCCGGGTCGAAGTCGGTCGACAGACGGCGGTTGGTGATGTTCAGCGTCGTGCGTCCCTTTACCTCGAGGATGTCCCGGATGGCCTTTTGCTCGTCACGCATCGACAGCACCGTGGCGACCGCCAGGCCAAAAAGCAGCGTTGCCGTCATTCCGAAGGCGAGACGGCGGCCGATCGAAGCGCTCAGGTAGGTGGATACACGCGTCAACACGGGATCGCTCTCCTGACACCGCACCCCAACGTTACAGACGCGTTACGCAACCATCATGCCGACATCGCACGCATCTGCGCGTGACACGCTCGCCGGTAACCGAAACGTAGAAACCACACCAGAGACTGTCATCGTTTCGCGACATATGTCAATCGGAATTGACGCGCGTCGATGTGCGAGTGTCTCTCTGTCGATACCCTCTCTACCGATACCTTGGACGGGCGGGGGGATAGGATGGACAGGCATCGTTTTGTGGCCTTTGCGGGGACCGTGACGGGTTGAGTCGTCGCAGGGTCAACGCATAATGCCTGCATGAGAAGCGATTCCGGCGGCAGCCCGCTTATGCGCTTTTTCGGTCGTATAGGGAGCGTGATCGTCGATCCGACCATTGTGTTGTCGTTCGACCGCACGGGATACCTCGTGCATAGCCTGACCTTCGAGGCTGGCGATCTCGACGTCGATCTGCGTGGCAAGGTCTGTCTGGTTACCGGGGCCAGTTCGGGCATCGGGTTCGAAGTCGCCAGGGCTCTGGCGGAACGCCGCGGTGAGGTCTGGTTGCTGTGCCGCGACCGGAGTCGGGGCATGGCAGCGGTGGAGGAGATCAGGCGGCAGACGGGTAGCGACAGGGTGCAACTGGGGTTGGTCGATTTGGCGAGTCTGCGATCGGTGCGTGCGTTTGCCGAACGGTTCGACGAGATGCGCGTAGACGTTCTGGTGAACAACGCAGGCATCCTGCCGGCGGCGCGCGAGGAGAGTGCCGACGGCATCGAGATGACCTGGGCGACCAACGTCGTCGGGCCCTTTCTGTTAACGCACCTGATGCTGCCGAAGTTGAAGGCGGCGCGCGGGGCGAGGGTCATCAACGTTTCGTCCGGCGGCATGTATTCGCAAAAGCTCGATCTGAGCGACGTGCAGGTCGAAAAGAAGCCCTTTGACGGCGTGGCGCAGTACGCTCTGACCAAGCGGGCCGAGGTAATACTGACCGAGCTGTGGTCGGAACGGCTGTCGGGTGCGGGCGTTACGGTGAACAGCATGCACCCCGGTTGGGCCGACACGCCCGGGGTGCGGGTGTCGCTGCCGGGGTTCTTCAAGGTCATGCGGTGGCTGCTGCGCACTCCGGCCGAGGGTGCCGACACCATCGTCTGGCTGGCGGTGTGTCGTCGCCTTACCGCGTCGAGCGGTCGGTTCTGGTTCGACCGGCAGGTGCGGGCGACGCACTACCTGCCGTGGACCCGTGAGGATCCGGCGGATCGGGAACGGTTGTGGCGTCTGTGCTGTTCCCAGGCGGGCATCGATCCGAGAGCGGTCGAGTGAGTACTTCTGTTTCCGGTCGCGGCGGGCTATGGACTGCGGCCATGGCCGAACTGGAAGCGGGACTGACGAGTGAGCGCACGTACACGGTGACCGACGAGATGACGGCGGCGACGCTGGCGCAGCGCGACCTGGCGGGAGGGCCGGCACTGCCGCCGGTGTGGTCGACCCCCGACATGATAGCGCGCATGGAGCTTACTGCGGCCGCCATGGTGGCGCCGTTGCTGCCGCCCGGGCAGATCACGGTGGGCGCCCGCAACGAGATCGGTCACCTCGGGGCGACGCCGGTCGGTATGCAGGTGCGTGTGGTCGCAACGCTCGCGGCGGTCGAAGGCCGCAAGCTCGTTTTCACGGTCGAGGCTTTCGACGCCCGCGAAAAAGTCGGCGAGGGCGTCCACATCAGGTACATCGTGGATCGGGCCAAGTTCGACGCCCGACTGGCGGCGAAGTAAAACGCCGAGTTCCGCGTCTCGATGCCGAAGCCTCGAGACGCCAATCCCAGATATCGAGTATCGGCTTTCGGATCGCCCGGGCCTTCACTCCGGAAACGGCGTTGCCGTCGGGGTGTCGGTGGGGCTCGCAGTCGCGGGCGGGGTGAGCAACTCCGTGGCGGTGGGTGTCGGCGTGGCGGTCGGCGCATCGGTCGGCGTGGCCGTGGGTGTGCTCGTGCTCGTGGCTTCGCGGGTGGGGGTGTCCGTCGGTGAGGTCGTCGGCGTGGTCGTGGGGGTGTCGGTCGCCGTGGGGGTCGGCGTGGCGGTCGGCGTGGGGGTCGCGGTGCTCGTGGGGGTCGCAGTGGGGGTGGCGGTCGGCGTGGCGGAGGCTGTGGGTGTTGGCGTAGGAGTTGGGGTGCCGGTCGGCGAAGCGGTCGGGGTGTCCGTGCGCGTTGGACTTGGTGTCGGTGTAGGGGTCGAGGTTGGGGTTACGGTCGGGGTGGCGGTTGGCGTGGCGGTAGCGCTGGCGGTGGGCGTGGTGGTCGGTGTGGCGGTGGGTGAGGCGGTGGGTGAGGCGGTGTCGGTAGGCGTTGGCGTCGGCTTATCGTCGCGGAATACGCACCCGGCGGTGCCGAGCAACGCCAGCATCAAGGTCAGAGCGGCAAGAGGCGAACGCATTCCGGCGCTATGTTTGACCCGGGCGCCGCGCCGTTGCGGCGCCCGGGTCGCGGTGGTGTCGGGGGGCGGTCAGTCGACTTCGACAGCGCCGTCCTCGTTGCCCGTGCACGGCGGATTGCCGGCAGCGGGTCCGCAGACACGGCCGCCGGTCGGGTCGCTCAGGATCGTGCCGCTGATCGTCAGTGGGTAGGTGCCGGAGGGTGCGTCAGCGGCGACCTGCACCTTGCACGTGTACAGCGTTTCCCCGTCCGCGATCGGTTCGACGTCCTCGGACGAGAACACGATGGCGCGAACCGCGGTGCAGGTGTCGACCGTGCAGCCAGGCGGCTGGAAGGCAAAGGTGGTGCTGGTCTTGTTGATTTCCGGATTGACCGCGCAATCGGGTCGGTTGTTGGACTTGCGCACCACGGTCACCTTGCGGTTCTCGGCGGTGGCAAACGTGAAGTCGTTCTGAGTTCCGGCCACGTCGCCGCCGCCGGTGGCAAGCGTGGCGTCGACGGTGACGGTCTCGCCGGCTTGCGCGTCGACGGTTTCGAGCTGGATGCCGGGGCCGCCAGCCGCCTGGGTCGGGGTGGGCGTTGCGCCTTCTTCGGGCGTTGCCGTCGGGGTCGGGCTTGCCGCCGCCTCGGTCGCGGTTGCCGTCGGCGCCGGTGCCGTGGGCGTAGCGGTTGCGGCGGGTGCCGTCGGGGTCGCGGTCAGCGCCGGCGAGGTCGGAGTTGCGGTCAGCGCCGGCGACGTCGGCGTCCGCGTTGGGGCCTGCGGTCCGGAGGTATTGGTCGGACCCGGCGTCGGGGTGGGGACCCCGTCGTTGTCGCCGCAGCCGCTCAGCATCAGGGGCGAAACCAATGCCGCAAGGGACAGGTAACGGACTATTCGCATCTTCATGGTCTATGCTCCTCTCCTGGCCAGGTGGGCATCCCCGAGCGATCGCCGCGGGGAGTTACCACGATCTCGTCTCACGATGGCGGCGATAATTGACAAGCCGAGGCCCGGCTGTCAACCGCGTCGCTCATTCACGCATGATCCTTAATCTGGCGGTAACCAGTACTCGGCAGCCCGGGGCAGGGGGCAGCGAAAACCGTGCGGGTGGTCGTCCAGCAGTCCCTTTTCGCGACTGCAACCCCACTGCGACCCGGGGATCGTCGCGACCGACTCTAAGAGAGCGGGTCCGGCCCGCCTTCAGAGCCGGTATCGGTATCCGACGATCGAGGTTGCGGGCGGGGGTCAGAACGCGCGGCTGCGGTACCAGCTCTGCAAGACCCGCATGTAGTTGGCGCGTTCGAAGGCCCCCGGTTCCGGGCAACGGTCGAGGCCCATGCTGCCCTGCATCTGGCGGAGCGACTCGTATTCGTGCGCTTCGAGCCAGACGGCCATTTGCTCCCGCACCTTGCGCAGCTCGGCCGGCCCCTTTTCCAGCAGGGCCGATACCATCTGCACGGCGTGTGCCCCGGCCATCACCGCCTTGATGGCGTCGAGATGCGTGTGCACTCCGCCGGTGACGGCCAGCGACGCACGCACTCTTCCGGACAGCACCGCCAGCCAGCGCAAGCGCAGGTTGAGCTCCGAGGAATCCGAAAGGTACAGGCTGGGCGTTACCTCCAACGCCTCGACGTCGATGTTCGGCTGATAGAAACGATTGAAGATCACCAGCCCGTCCACCCCGACCTTGTCGAGGCGCTGGGCGACGTTGGCCAGCGACGAGAAGAACGGCGACAATTTCACGGCCACCGGCAGTGCCGTCTCCTGCTTGACCGTATGCGCGATCTCGACCAGGCGCCGTTCGACCGCATCGCCGCTCTCGGCGGGATCGGTCGCCATATAATAGAAGTTGAGCTCCAGGGCGTCGGCCCCGGCCTGTTCCATCAGCTTCGCGTACTCGAGCCAGCCGGCCGGCGTCACGCCGTTCAGCGACGCGATCACCGGGATGCCGACGGCTTCCTTCAGGCGACGGATGCGTTCGAGGTAGTCATCCGGTCCCAGACGGTACTCGCTCGGCGTCGGGAAGTACGACAGAGCCTCCGCAAACGAGTCGGCGTGCATCTCCATGTGGTAGATGGTGCCGAGCTGCTCGATCGCGATCTGTTCCTCGAACAGCGAGTGCATGACGATCGCCGCGGCGCCGGCGTCTTCGAGGCGGCGCACGTTGTCCAGGTCGTCGACCAGCGGCCCGGCGCCGGGCATGAGCGGGTGGGGCAGTTCCAAACCCAGATACGTCGTTGACAGATCCATCGTCGCCTCCTCGCGGCGGGCCGGAAGTCAGCGGGCGGCGGCGCTCGGTGTCGGCGCCCCCGTGTCCGATTCCTCGGCCGCTTCCGGTACGGGCCGCGGTACGCGCAGCTTCGCCAGTTGCTCGTAAATCGCGACCCGGGCCGTCGCTTCTTCCTGGGCGAGGTGCGCGAGATGCCGGAAGCGCGCCGGGTCGAGCTGCTCGACCATCCGGAATCGGGTCTCGTTGCGCATGAAGTCCTTGATGGCTTGCTTCGGCGCGGTCGAATCGAGCTGCAACGGCGACTCGCCGGCGGCGACGCGGCGAGGGTCGAACCGGTAGAGCGGCCAGTATCCCGTGCTGACCGCGAGTTTCTGCTGCTCGATCCCGTAGGCGAGGTCGTAGCCGTGCGCAATGCAGTGGCTGTACGCGATGACCAAGGAAGGTCCGGGGTAGGACTCCGCCTCGATCAGGGCGCGCGTGGTCTGCAAATCCTTGGCGCCAAAGGCAATGCGCGCGACGTAGACGTTACCGTACGCCATGGCGATGAGGCCGAGGTCCTTCTTCGGCGTCGCCTTGCCGGCGGCGGCAAACTTGGCCGCCGCGCCGATCGGCGTCGCCTTCGACTGCTGTCCTCCGGTATTCGAGTAGACCTCGGTATCGAGCACGAGCAGGTTGACGTCGCGGCCGAGCGCGAGAACGTGATCGAGCCCGCCGAAGCCGATGTCGTAGGCCCAGCCGTCTCCGCCGACGATCCAGACGCTCTTCTTCACGAGATAGTCGGCGATCCGATCGAGACGCTTCGCCTCGGGAGTCTCCATTTCCGCCAGCTTGCCGCGCAACGCCAGGATGCGTTGACGCTGCGCGGCGACGCCCGCCTCGTCGTCCATCCGCGCTTGCAGAATCTCGTCGACGAGCACCCCGCCGATGTCCGAACTCAGATGCCGCAGCAGCTCCCGCGCCTGTTCGGCGTGCTTGTCGACGGCCAGGCGGAAACCGAGACCGAACTCGGCCGTGTCCTCGAACAGGGAGTTCGACCACGCCGGTCCGCGGCCGTCGCGGTTGACGGTATACGGCGTGGTCGGCAGGTTGCCGCCGTAGATCGACGAGCAGCCGGTGGCGTTGGCGACCAGAGCGCGGTCGCCGAAGAGCTGCGTTACCAGCTTGATGTACGGGGTTTCGCCGCAGCCGGCACAGGCGCCCGAGTACTCGAACAGCGGCTCGAGGAATTGCGCCTGCTTGACGTCGAGGCGCACGGTCGTGCGATCGACCTCGGGCAGGTCGAGGAAGAAGTCGTAGTTCCTGCGTTCGGCTTCCCGCAGCGGCGGCTGCGGGTGCATGTCGAGCGACTTGTGACGCGGGTTGGACTTGTCCTTGGCGGGGCACACCATCGCGCAGAGCGTGCATCCGGTGCAGTCCTCCGGCGCCACCTGGATAGTGTACTTCCAGCCCTTGTACTCGTTGCCCTTGTAGTCCATCGCCTGGAACGTCGGCGGTGCCGCCGTCAGCGACTCGGGCGGGTAGACCTTGGAGCGAATCGCCGCGTGCGGACAGACCAGCGCGCACTTGTTGCACTGGATGCAGATCTTCGGGTCCCAGACGGGCATCTCGAGGGCGATGTTGCGCTTTTCCCAACGCGAAGTGCCGGTCGGCCACGTGCCGTCGACGGGAAAGGCACTCACCGGGAGGAGATCGCCTTTGTTCGCCATCATCAGCGCGGTGACCCGCTGGACGAAGTCGGGTGCGGCCGGGGCCACCATCGGCGGCAGCGAGTGCGTCGCGGTCACCCGGCCGGGGAGCTGCACCTCGAACAGGTGGGCGAGGGTGTGGTCGACGGCGGCGAAGTTCTGCTTGACGATGACGTCGCCCTTACGTTCGTAAGTCTTCTTGATCGTCCGCTTGATGTGGTCGATCGCCTCGGCGCGCGGGAGCACGCCCGAGATGGCGAAGAAGCAGGTCTGCATGATCGTGTTGATCCGCCGACCCATGCCCGTGTCTTTGGCGACCTTGTAGGCGTCGATCACAAAGACGCGGAGTCGCCTGGCGACGATCTGTTCCTGCACCTCGCGGGGGAAGCTGTCCCAGGCCGTGTCGGTACCGTGCGGCGTGTTGATCAGAAACGTCGCCCCCGGGACCGCATCTTCCAGCATGTCGTACTTTTCGAGGAAGACGGACTGATGGCAGGCCACGAAGTTGGCGCGCTTGACCAGGTAAGCCGAGCGGATGGGGCGGTCGCCGAAGCGGACGTGCGAGATGGTGACCGCGCCCGATTTCTTCGAATCGTAGACGAAGTAGCCCTGGGCCCACTTGTCGGTGCCTTCGCCGATGATCTTGATGGAGTTCTTGTTGGCGCCGACCGTACCGTCGGCGCCGAGTCCGAAGAACACGGCGCGCACCACGTCGTCGGGCTCGATGTCGAGTTCGGGATCGACGGTCAGCGAGGTGTGCGTGACGTCGTCGACGATGCCGACGGTGAAATGGTTTTTCGGTGGCGCCGCGGCGAGATTGTCGAAGACCGCCTTTACCATGGCGGGGGTGAATTCCTTCGAAGATAGCCCGAAGCGGCCGCCGACGACGACCGGGTCGCCGGCGAACTGCGCGATGCCGCCGTCGCGGGCCTCGCGCAGCGCCGCCACAACGTCGAGGTAAAGCGGCTCCCCAATAGCCCCGGGTTCCTTGGTGCGGTCGAGCACGGCGATAGTCCTGACGGTGGGCGGGAGAGCGCGGGCAAAGTCGGCCACCGAAAAAGGCCGGTAGAGGCGTACGCGCAATACACCGACCTTCTCGCCGCGGGCGCATAGCCAGTCGACGGTCTCGTGCGTGGTCTCGGCGCCGGAACCCATGACGACGACGACCCGATCGGCCGCTGGGTCGCCGTGATAGTCGAACAGACGATACGCGCGCCCGGTGAGGGCGGCGAAGCGATCCATGGCTTCCTGCACGATCGCCGGGCACTCGGAGTAAAAGCGGTTGCCGGCCTCGCGAGCCTGGAAGAAGGCGTCCGGATTCTGTGCCGTGCCGCGGATCACCGGCCGGTCCGGGGTAAGCGCGCGCTGCCGGTGGGCGTCGACGAGATCGTCGTCGATCATGGCGCGCAGATCGGCGTCGGTAAGCTCCTCGATCTTGGCGACTTCGTGCGAGGTGCGAAATCCGTCGAAAAAGTGCAGGAACGGAACCCGCGCGCGCAACGTCGCCGAGTGCGCGATGCAGGCGAGGTCGTGGGCTTCCTGCACCGACCCGGACGCGAGCAGCGCAAACCCCGTCTGACGACAGGCCATGACGTCGGAGTGGTCGCCGAAGATGGACAGCGCGTGGGTGGCCACCGTGCGCGCCGAGACGTGCATGCAAAACGGCGTCAGCTCGCCCGCGATCTTGTACATGTTGGGGATCATCAACAGCAAACCCTGCGACGCCGTGAACGTCGTCGTCAGAGCGCCGGCCTGCAGCGCACCGTGAACCGCACCGGCAGCGCCTCCTTCGGACTGCATCTCCGTGACCACCGGAACCGTTCCCCAGACGTTCGACCGGCCCTGCGCCGCCCACTCGTCGGCAAACTCGCCCATCGTTGACGACGGCGTGATCGGGTAGATCGCGATGACCTCGCTGGTGCGATGTGCGACGGATGCCGCCGCCTCGTTCCCGTCCAACGTCACCATACGTCGCTGGGACATCCGTTCACCTCTTCTTCTAAAGAGCGCTCCGCATCATGAGTTGCCGTAATCGTGCCGACCCTAGCACGCACGCGAATTGGCAACATCATCGAAATGCCTTCTCGCATGCGCGAATGAAGCGCCGGCCGGTCCGGCGGGACTTTCCCGGCGGCGCGAGAAGCCTGCGCGTCCTGCGGACGACGCCCCGGGCAAGGGGATGGAAGGCGGCGCGGCCGGCCACTGACCGGGTCCGTGTCGATGGCCCGAGACCCGCCGGAAACCGTCATTTCCCTGACCGGCGATTCCGCCGGCGCGCCGTGATGACGAAGCAAGCGAAGGTCCGTCCGCGCTGGCATGCAGCCTGCTGCAGCAACTGGCGATGGGAGCCGTGCGTCAACCAGAAGCCCCCGACCCCGCCGCCGACAGTGGTCCGGAGCCCGGTGAACTGGTGCTCGTCGATGTGCTGCCGCCGCCCGTCGCCGACGCCGCGAGTGCGGAAGCAACGCCCACCGAGCCCGCTTCTGAAGCCGTGCAGGGGCTCGTCAATCAATACCTCGCCGAGCTGCGCACCGACCTTCAGACCCCGATTACCTTGCCGCCACCGCCTCCCGCGGTGCGGCGGGTGTACGGTGGCTTGGCCATCTCCGCAGCGCTCATGGTGGCGGCAGCGGCTGCGGTGGCGGTCGTGATCTGGAATACCGGCCTGCCGGTCTCGTCGCTCGAGGGAGTGTCTGCCGCCCCGGGCGGCGCGGCGTGCGTCGCGCGGCAAGAGGAGGTCATGGCGGCGCTGGCGGCTTACGCCGTCGATCACGGTGCGCCGCCGCCCACACTCGACAGCCTGCGACCGCAGTATCTGCTCGACCCGCCGGCCGATCCGACCACCGGCACGCCGTTTCGCTATCTGCACGACGGCGCCAGTGCGCTGTTGACCTGCCCGGATCATCCACTTGCACCGCACGTCGAGGCGCATGACATCGGCACCGGCGCCCCGCAAGGATAATGGCATGGCGCCGCCATGAGCCGGCCATCCGTGCAGCGACAAAATCTTTTGCAGCCGCGCCGAATTCGTCGCCGGGCCGCCGTCAGGAGGGTCGGGAGCTATGTCTGAGGGCGGCGGGAACCACGGTACGTGCTTTGCTGCTTGGCCAGTCAGCGGAGTGGAAGCCGGCGGAGCGGTCGCCGCGCAGGGCGACGGCGGAACCATGGTGACAGGGACACGCACGCAGCGTGGCATGACGGTGGTCGAGGTTATGGTAGGCCTCGGCCTCATGGCGCTGGCCGTGATGGGACTGAACTCTCTGGCAGTCTCGGCGATACGCAACAACCTGAGTGCGCGCCTCGTCGACAATGCCACGCTGCTGGCACAGCAGAAGATCGAACAGATCAAGCGCAACGGTTATGCCGCGGCGGTGCCGGGTACGACGGTCGAGAGCAACCTGGATGCGGCCGGGAACCCGGGTGGCGGTTATCGCCGCACCACCACAATCGCGGCCGGGGCGCTCGGGACCACGCGCAACGTGACGGTGACGATCGGGTACACCGACAACGGTATGCGCCAGGTGAGCTTCATGACGGAGTTGGCGCAATGAGCCCGCCGGGTGCGTGTCCGGCGCGATGGCAGGCCCGGGCGGGCCTGTCGATGGTCGAGTTGCTGGTTGCAACGGCGCTGCTCAGCCTGGTGATGGCCGCCGCCTACAGCAACCTGATCGCGCAGATCCGCACGCATGCGACGCAGCAGTTGGTGACGGAGTCGATGAACGACGTGCGCACGGCGATGCGCATCATGTCCGAGCAGATCGGCATGGCGGGTTTCGGCGTACCTCTCGCCACGACCCCGTCCGCGGCGGCGCGTCTGGTGACCGCCGCGCCGGCGAAGTTGGCGTTCTGGACCAAAGTCCCCGTTACCCACACCTACCTCAGCGCCGCCGCAGCCGCCGGGACCAGCACGATCGGCGTGGTGTCCGCCGCCGGGCTCAAGGCCGGCATGTCGGTGTACATCAGCGACTCGACGCGCTGGTACTTCGGCTCGATCCGTACCGTCAGCGGCAACACCGTCCTGCTTTCCTCGACGCTCGCGTACTCCTTCGCGGCCGGCTCTCCGGTGACGCCGGTCGAACAGGTCACGTTCGAGCTGGTCGGCAGGGACCTTATGCGCAACGGCAAGCGCTTCATCACCAACGTAACCGGCCTGTCGTTCACGTACGACTCGACGACGCTGTCCGCGATCCGACAGATAAACATCTCCCTGTCCGTCGAGACACGGGCGAACGACCTGGCGACGCGCAAGCGGTTGCCGTTTACGCTGACGACACGCGTAGCGCCGCCGAATCTGGGGTTCTCATGAGCGACGAACGACGGCATCCGGCAAACACGCGCGGGTCGGCGCTGGTGTTCGCGCTCGGTTTCATGTCGGTGGTGCTTATCATTGCGCTCGGGATTCACACGCTGGTGACCACGCAACTCCGGGCGGCGGGAACATTGCGGCAGCGCGCTACCGCGGAGTACCTCGCCGAGGGCGGTGTGCAGCGTGCGACGGCGTGGTTCAAGACCCAGGGTTACAGCCTGCCGAGCGCGACGCAGCTCACGGCAACCGTGCCGGTCAACCTTACCAGCAACAGCAAGCCGGTGACCCTGCCCGGCAATCACCCGAACAACTACACCGACACCGGTGGCCTCGCGAAGAGCGGTGTGGTTACGGCATACAACGGTTCGCTCACCGGTCAGTCCGTGGGGGGCGGCCGCTACAGCGTCAACGCCGCGTTGATCGCGACCAATCCCGAGACGTGGGAACTCCTCGCCACGGGCACCGTTGGCAAGGTGTCCCGTCAGGTCGGCGGTCTGCTGGTGCGTCAATCGCAGCCGCTCTTCCAGGACGGCTTGTTTGCGCGCGACTCCGTCCAGATAAGCGGCAACGCGTACACCGACAGCTACGACTCGAAGAAAGGGGCGTACGGCCCCAGCAATCGTACGAACGACGGAAACATGCGCAGCAACGGCAGCATGGCCCTGAGCGGCAACGCCACCATCGGCGGAAACGCCATCCCCGGGCCGAGCCAGAAAGTGAGCCTGTCCGGCAATGCCAAGGTCACCGGCTCGACCACGCCGGCTGCGTCTCCGGCGGCGTACGCGCCGGTCACCGTTCCGGGAGGTATTACCAACCTCGGCGCCCTGTCGCTCAGCGGCAACAAGAAGCGCACCCTGACCGCCGGCACCTATCTCGTCAGTTCCATCTCGATTACCGGCAACGCCCAGTTGATCATCAATGCCGCGGCTGGGCCGGTTAATCTATATGTGACCGGGAGCATCTCGGTTGCCGGCAACGGCATCGCCAACGGCAGCCAGTTGCCTTCGAACCTGATGATCTACCAGAGCGGGTCGAAGGGCATCGGTTTTTCGGGCAACGCCGATTTCTACGGCACGGTCTATGCCCCGGAGTCGCCACTCATGGTCAGCGGCAACGGCAACATGTTCGGGGCCTTCGTGGCCTCGACTCTTCAAAATAGCGGCAACGGCGGAATCCACTTCGACCAGGCGCTGAAGTCGATCCCGGGCGGTCCCGGGGTCGTCAAGCTGACTTCGATGTGGACACTGCCGTCGTAGAGGCAGGAGGGTACTTATGCGCTTGCACCGGTATAGCGGACACGAGTCCCAGAAGATGAAACGGGTCGGCGGCTTCTCGTTGGTGGAGTTGCTCACCGCGCTGGCCGTTCTGTCGATTCTGGCTGCCCTGGCCGTGCCGGCGTACCGCAACGTGAGACGGCGGGCGTTCGATTCGGTCGCGCTGTCCGACGCGGTCAATGTCGGCAAGGCGATCGACGGTATGGACTCGACCGCGACCTTCTCGCGTACGGTGCGCGGGCCGGGCCGCGTAACCAACGTGCCCGGTGCCTACGTGTCGCGCGGCACCACGCTGGTAATCCAACGCACCCGCAGTCGTGCCGGTATCTACTCGACCTACGTGCGTGGGACGCACGCGAAGGGCGTCGCGACATTTTACTACAGGGACGGGCGCACGACGGCGACTAACGCGCGCTTGTAGGCAGCTTATGGCCAATCGCTTTCGCGTCGGACCGGAGATGAAGCGCGGGGGATCCGCTACCGGGAACGTCACCCCGTTCGAAATGCGGTTCCGCATTTCCGGTTTCGTTCCACCGGTTTGCCGCTTGCCGGTCGCATCATCGCCCAATCCGGCTCTGCCGGGCGAGAGAGGGAAGGCATGGACGAAGGACACGTAGCTCAGGACGTGCGAGCGCTCGCGCGGCAGTTCGCCGACGAAGTGCGCTTGCAGGGGCCGCCGCGGGTCGATGAAGTGCCCCGCACCCGTCGCACCGAGACGGTGGTGCTGGCGATCCTGCTGCCGATTGCGCTGCTCGTCGGCGGGGTGGAGGTGGCGGTGCTGATGCGTGCGAGTACCGGCGGGGCGTTGCCGTCTCCCGACCCGGAGGTCTTGCGGATCGAATCCGAACCCTGCATGCGCCGCATGGCGTCTATCGGCCGCGCGGTCGAGGCGTACATCGAGGAGCACGGGACAGCCCCGCGCACCCTGGGCGACCTTCCCGCCGGTGCCTTGTCCGAGCCGGCCGTCGAGCCGCGCTCGGGACGGCCGTACGAGTATAAACCCGACGGTAACGGGTATACGTTGGATTGCCCGAACGTCGGGGGGCACGGGGTTTGACGGTGCGAGTGCGCGGGAGACGCTGAGGCTGCCATGGGCTACGAGATTCGGGCGATGTCGTTCGGCGAGATCCTCGACGCCGGATTTCAGTTACTACGCGACCACTTCGTCTTGCTGGTCGGCACGGCCTCGGTGCTTTACGTCCCGACGGCGATCTTGAATGGCTACCTCGGCCGGGAACTTCGGGACCCGGCTCAGGGCGCCCTTGCCGCGGCGGTTGGTGCCGGTGCGGGTTTGCTCTTGCTGGCGCTGGTGGCGGCGCCGATCGTGCAGGTGGCCGTCACCTACGCCATCGGCGAGGTCTACGTCGGCCGCCAACGCACGATCGGGTCGGCCTTGCGTTTCGGTCTGTCGATTCTGCTGCCGCTGGCCGGGACGGCGGCCCTGGTGTATCTCGCGATCCTATGCGTTCCGACGGTGGCCGGTGGAGTTCTCGCCGGCGTGACCCTGTGGTTGGGCCCCGCGCTGGGCATGGAGGCGTTGACCTTCCTGGGTGTCGGGGTTGCCGGGTTGGTGGCGGGGGCCGTGCTGGTGTACATCTCTTTGAGCTTTCTGATCGTCTGGCAGGTTATGGTGTTGGAGCGCGTCTTCGGAGTTGCCGCCATGCGCCGCAGTCGCGCGTTGATGCGCGGCCACCTGATGCGTGGCTTTGGCGTCATGCTGGTGAGCGCTCTCGTCATTCTGCTGCTGGTCGGTGGCGTCGGGTTCGTTCTCGCCTTTATCCCGTGGCTCGGATCGGTTGGTGCGGGTGTGGCGCAGGCCGCCGGCGCGGCTTACGGCGCGGCGGTCGGGGTGGCGCTGTATTTCGATCTGCGCTGCCGGAAGGAAGCGTTCGAGATCGAACACCTGGCGCAGAAGGTGCTGGCTGGTGCGCCGACTGTGCAGTCGCAATAGAGTGCGGGGCGGATGTGCAACCTGAGAGCACGGGGCAGGTTGCCGGTCGCTCGGATGGGGAATCCGCACTGACGCCGCTTCCGGCCGGGACCCGGCATGGGGTCAGCCGCCTGCGCCACGTTGGGTCGGTTCCCGCAACGGGCTGCTGATGCGGCCGTCATGACGATCCCACCGCTGCCGCCCGACGATCGTATCCGTGCCCTGGCAGCGGACGTTCTGGGCCGCGAGGAGTACGCGCGCTGGCGCGCGGCGCCGGTGCGCGGTTTCTTCGATCTGCTGATCGCGATCGAGCGCTGGCTCGATATTGTCCGTGCCTGGCTGGCCGTCGTGGCCGACACGCAGCCCGTTCTGTACTCGGCGTTGCTCGTGGCGCTCCTGCTTGTGGGGGTCGGTCTGCTCGTGCACATCGCGTACGCCGTACACCGCGCCCTGGGGGCGGCATCCCGCGGTGTGCGGCCGATGGCGGAGGAGACGGCGCCTCCGGCATGGCTGAACGAAGCCGAGGGCCTGGCGCGTGCGGGGCGCTCGCTGGAGGCGGCCCATCGGGTACATCTTGCCGTCCTGACGTTGTTGCTCGAAGAGCGTGGCCTCCGCCTCGACCGTGCCGAGCCGAACCGGGTACTGCGCCGGCGTTTGACCGCGGCGCGCCTGGGCGACGCGGAGCGGCGTGAGCTGCTCCGGTTACTCGACCGGTTGGAGACCCGTTGGTTCCGTGACCGCGCCGACGATCCGGGCCTCTACGAGGCCTGGCGCACGTTATACGCGCGGGTCGCGGCGCTTACTTAGTTCTCATGACGACTGCGGCGCGCATATCTGTAGTCGTACTTCTGGTCGGGCTCGTGTTGTTTGGACTGCTGGGCGAACCGGCCGGCGTTCAGGTGTCGCACACGTCCTTCGGTACGGTGCCGCGGGGGTACCGGGGCGCGTACGAAGTACTGGCGGGGCTAGCTCTGCCCGTGCGGCGCGAGGTCGTCCCGCCGTCCCGTCTGGAGCCTCAGGCCACCGTCTGGTGGATCGAGCCGCAGGGCCTGTGTGGAGATGACGTGGCCGAGCGGACGTTGCCCGGAGAGCCGGGCCCGATTGGCACCGCGGGGTGGCCGGGCCGTGCGTGGATAGAGGCCGGCGGCACCGCGGTGGTGATGCTGCCGCCCGGCGGCGCCGCGTGTACCGCGGTAGCAGGCCTCGCCCTGCCGGCTCGGATCGACCCGGACTTGCCGGCCGAGGAGGGTGATGCCGCGAGGGACCGCAAGCCGAGCCCGGCCGATCGGTTTTACGCGGAGACCGCGGGGGTCGAGCAGGAGATAGACGGTCCGGCGCGGGTGCGGATGATACGTAGCGCGGGCCTGACGACCTTTGCCGAGGCCGGCGACTGGCAGGTGCGGGCGCGGGTCGGTGCGTTGCCGTTTCTGCTCGAACGGGCGCTGGGCCGCGGCCGTGTGGTTGTCGTTGCCGATGCGGGGCCGCTGCGCAACGCGTGGTTGAGCACCGCGGATGGGGCACCGTGGATGATCGATCTCGTGCGCGCTTTCGGCGTGCCCCGCTTCGACGAATACTCGCATGGGGTGAGGACCGACTCGGGTGCCGTGGGGTTCATTGCCGGTTCGGCGGCGGTGTGGCTGTTTGCGGGTCTGGCGGTACTCGGTTCGCTGGTGGCGTGGCGGGGGGCGATGCTGCCGCCCCGGAGTGCTGCGACGGGTGAGGCTGCGGCCCCCGTACTCGATCCATTCGTCGATGCGCTCGCGGATCTGTACGCGCGCAGCGGCGACTACCGGCGCGTGGCGGATCGCTACCGAGATCTGGCGGTGATGCGGCTATGCCGGCGACTGGGGCTGCCGCCGGGGACATCGCCGCAGGCCGTGGTCGAGCGTCTGGGTGCCGGCGGCGACGTTGCTGGGGCAGAGGCGCTGCTGGCGACGGATAGCCGGCATGTCGGTTCCGAACGCGAGCTGCTAACGCTGGTGCGCGGTTTCGAAGCGCTGTCGAAGGAGGTGGGTGGATGAACGACGGGCAAGCCGGGGTTGGGTTGGTGACCAGCGCATTCGAGGCCCTGCGGGAGAATGTCGGGGAGATAGTCGTCGGTCAGGAAGCGGCGGTGCGCCTCGCTTTCGTTACCCTCCTGTGCAGTGGGCACAGCCTGATCGAGGGTGTTCCGGGGGTGGCGAAGACCTTACTGGTGCAGACCCTGGCCGCGGCGGTAGCGGTGCGGTGCGGGCGAGTGCAGTTCACGCCCGACCTGATGCCGAGCGATATCGTCGGGACGAGCATCCTCGACGTGCAGACCGGGGCGGCGCGTTTTCGGCAGGGACCTCTGTTTACGGATTTGCTGCTGGCCGACGAAATCAACCGGGCCTCGGCGAAGACGCAGGCGGCCCTGCTCGAAGCGATGCAGGAGCGGGCCGCGACGGTGGACGGTACGCGCTACCCGCTCGGGGCATACTTCACGGTATTTGCGACCCAGAATCCGGTGGAGCACGAAGGCACGTACCCGCTGCCGGAGGCGGAGCTGGATCGGTTTCTGTTCAAGATCGTCATCGATTATCCGTCGGCGGCGGAGGAGGCGGATATACTGCGACGCCACCACGGCGAGGCGCACCCGGCGGGATCGGTGCGCCCGGTGCTCGATGCGGAGGGCCTGGCCGCCGCGCGTTCGGCCGCCGGCGGCGTGATCGTGCGCGACGAGATCGTTGCGTACGTCGCGGCCCTCGTGCGAGCGACGCGCACCGACGTCAACTTCGCGCTCGGCGCCTCGCCGCGGGCCGGAGTGATGTTGCTGCGGGCGGCGAAGGCGGCCGCCGCCCTCGCGGGGCGCGATTACGTATTGCCCGAAGACGTGCAGGAGATGTGGTTGCCGGCGGCGCGTCATCGCGTGCAGCTCGATCCGTCGGCCGAAGTCGAGGGCCTGACGGCCGAAGTCGCCTTGCGACGAACCCTGGCGAGTGTGGCCGTGCCGCGATGAGCCTGTTTCCCACCCGGCGCTTGCTCGCTGCCGCCGGTCTGTGGACGGCCGCGGCTCTGGTTGTCGTCGTCTTGCCGATCCTGTGGCCGGCGTTGGCCGCCGCCGGCTTGCTGCTCGGAGGCCTGGTGGCGTGGGATGTCCGATCGATATCGCGGCAGCCTCCGGTGCGCTTGCGCCGGCGGCTGCCGGCGCGGGCCTTCGCCGGCCGCCACGCCGCAATCGGCGTTTCGGTCGAGTACGACGGCGACCCGGCGTGGGTCGAGGTCTTCGAGGATGCGCCGGCAGTGCTGGTCGAGAGCCAACCGGAGTTCGCGGCCGTCAGGGCGGGTGCCGGCAATCCCGGGGCTTTGTCTTACCCGGTGCGGCCGAAGCAACGGGGCGATTTCGCGTTTGGTCCGCTTATCGGCCTGCTCGTGTCGCCACTTGGAATGTGTTGCCGGCGGGTGGTCGGCGGGGTGGGCGATACGCTTGCCGTGTACCCGGACATGACGCGCTTCTTACGGCCGGAGGCGCTGGACCCGCGGCGGGTGCTTGCGGTGGCGGGGGCGCGGCCGCGGCGGCAGCGTGGCGAGGGCATGGAGTTCGAGTCGTTGCGGGAATACGTTCCCGGGGACGACCCGCGTCGGGTCGACTGGGCGGCCAGCGCGCGGCGGGGGCGGCTGATCGCGCGCCAGTACCGGCACGAGCGCAACCACACCGTCTTGCTGGCGCTCGACGCGAGCCGGCTGATGGGCGCACGGGTGGGAGGGCAGACCAAGTTGGATCATGCCGTCGATGCCGCTCTGGCGCTGGCGTACGCGGCGCTGGTGTCCGGGGATCGGGTCGGACTCGTGGTCTTCGATCGTCAGGTACGCGGTACTGTGGCGCCGCGCGCGCACCGGCGGGCGCTCGGTCCGTTGGTCGAGGTTCTGCGCAATGTAGCGCCGCAACTGGTGGAGGCGGACTACCGTGCGCTCGTCCGCGATCTCGGGGCGCGTCAGCGACAGCGGGCCCTGGTTGTCGTGCTCACCGACTTTGTGGAGGCCGACGCGGCGCTGCTGACGGCGCCGCTGACGGTACTGGCAGGGCGGCATCGGGTGCTGCTCGTTGCGCTGCGCGACCCCGCGTACACGACGGTCGATGCGGCGCTGCCGGCCGAGTTCCGGGTTGCCGACGTCTATCGGCGTCTGGTGCTGGAGGACCTGCTGGCGGAGCGCGCGCGGGCACTCCACGCGCTTGCGAGAAGCGGCGTGCAGACGCTCGATCTGCCGCCGCCGCAAGTGACCGCCGCGGTCCTCAACCGCTATCTCGTGCTGCGCGGCGAGGGGACGATCTGAGTCACGATTGGCGCGCCTGCGCGCAAGGCGCGGCAGGCAGTGACGTAATCGGGTTGTCCGGGTGGAACGTGCGCTCCGCGCGCGTTCGCCACCGATGACCGGGCGGTCGTCTCAAGACGATGAAGACGCGGTCCCCGCCGCGGGGTCGGGGTCGGAATCGCGATCGGGATCGAGGGAATCGGATCGATCCTGCTGCCGATAGCGATGGCTGCCCGCCATTGCGCTTGCCCACCCCCGGTCCTACGCACCCCGATTTTCGAAGGAGGAGCACCGTCCCGAACGGTTCAACGATAGGCCGCCGTCCGTGCCGGCCGCGGGGTCGCCGCCGGTGTCTGCGCAGCCGGGGCGGCTGCGGCCGGCCAGAACGGCGAGAACTGAAACCACTGCGTCGGGAACTCGCGCACGACCTCCTCGAAGGCGCGCACGACGGGCAACATGGTGCCGTCCAGCGAGCGGTCGTCGCGCGCTACCGAGAATCGGCCGCGTACGCAGACCCGGTAGTGACGGACACCCAGACGCGGCACGAACACCGGAACGATCGGGGCGCCGGTGAGGCGCGCCAGCACGAACGGGCCGGTGGAAAAGGCCGCCGGCGCGCCGAAGAACTCGATATCGCGCGTGCCGCCCGTGCCCATGGGCCGGTCGAGCTGAATGGCGACGATCTCGTTCTCCCGCAGCGCTCTGACGATATTGATCGAAGAGAACACCGACGTGTCCGAATAGATGACCCGAACTCCGGCCTGCTCCCGGGCGGCGCGTACGAACTCGTGCGTGGTCGCGTTTGCCTCGCGCGCCATCACCACGTTCATCGGCCGCCCGTAGCTCTGAATCATCTTCGCGGCGACGTCCCAGTTGCCGAAGTGACCGGTGACGACGATCGCCCCGCGACCGGCGCGCAGCGCGTGTTCCAGGTCGTCGTCACTGGCGACGTCGATGCGCAGCGGGTGCGGGCGCGGACCGTAACATTCCATCGTCTCGGTCATGCAATGAGCGAACTGGGCGTACATCCCGAGCGTAGCCTGCGTTAGCCGCCGGCGGCCGGGGTCTCCGAGCACCCGTGCGAGGTTGACCATGGCGCCGCGACGGTTGCGCCCGACGAGCAGGAAGATGATCGCTGCGATCGCCGGAGGAGAATGCCGCTTCCACCAGTCGGGCCCGTAGACGCAGCCCAGGTAGGCAAACTTGCGCCACCACAGACCGTCGAACCGCAGGCTCGCCCGCAGCCTGTCCAGCGGTGCGCCGGTCAACGGGCCACCCCTACCGCCGGCCGGTAACGGCGCGGCAGCCGACCGATGGCATAGCGGCCGGCGGCGAACTTGCCCCGCACATAAACCTGTGCGGAGGCGCTCAGGCGCCGCAGGTACCGAGGGTGGCGGGCGATCATGCGGCAGAGGCCCCAGAGAACGTCGGAGCGCGAGTAGAACGAACGGTAGAAATGATCGAAGTAGGTCTCGAGCGCATCCTCGGTCAGCCCGGCCGGCACGAACACGAAATTCATGGCGTTCATGCGTTCCCAGTCCTCCTCGAACCTGCCGTGCCGGTCGATCGTGGCGTAAGCGGGCGTGCCCGGATACGGGGTGAACTTGGTGATCTGACAGATATCCAGTTCGACGCTGCGCAGGAACGCCGCCGTCTCGGCGAGGCTGTCGAGGCCTTCGGTCGGGTGGCCGACGATCACGAAGCCCTTGGCCCTGATCCCGGCGGCGCGGGTCATCGCCAGCGTCGCGCGCATCTTCGGAATGCGGACCTCGCGTTTGACGACATCGAGTACCCGCTGCGAGCCGGATTCGATCCCGTAAGCGATCTGCCAACAGCCCGCGCGTTTCATCAGCCGCAGCGTGTCGGGATCGAGGAGGTTCGGATGGCTGTTGCAGCTCCACGAGAACCTGAGACCCGCATCCAGCAGGGCCGTGCAGAGATCGATAACGCGCTGCCGGCGCACGGTGAACAGATCGTCCACGAAGAGCACGTGCCGGACGCCCGCATCCACCAGATATCGGCACATGGCGACGACGTAATCGACGCCGTGCATGCGGCCGCGGCGTCCGGACGTCGAGCGATCGCAGAACGAGCACGAGAACGGGCAGCCGCGCGACGTCATTAGCGTCGCGACCGGCGTGCATGGGTAACTGAAGAGCGAAGGCTGAAAGCGGTGCGGGAATTCCGGCAGCAGGTCCCAGGCCGGGAACGGCAGCTCGTCGAGGTTCTCGATGTACGGGGCACGCGGGTTCGCGGCCGGCCGGCCGTCGCGGCGGAAAGCGAGGCCGGGGACGTCGTCGAACGGTCGGCCGTGCTCGAGCCGTTCGAGCAATGCGAACAGCGACACCTCGCCCTCGCCGGCGATGCCGAAATCGATATCGGGAAACGCCGCGAGTGTGCGTTCGGGCACGGCGCTGACGTGGGCGCCGCCGAGGATGGTGGTTACCTCCGGCGCACGCGCCTTAACCTGCGCGGCGATGCGCGCCGCGTTCGTGACCGATACCGTGGTCGCCGACAGTCCGAGATAATCCGGCCGCAACGCCAGGATGCGGCGCGCCACGTCCTCGACCGAGGCACCCTGCCGCTTGGCGTCCACAAGCCCCACCCGATAACCGCGTTGACGGGCAACGGCGGCGAGGGTCAGCAGACCGATACCGGGAATCGTTTCCTCCCCCTCCCGTAAACGGTCCATGCCGCGATCCCAGAACAGGAACGGCGGTTCGCAGAGCACGAGCGTGCGCGGCCCGGGTGCGCCTGGCGGCTCGGCAACGGGGGCGGTCATGCGTTCGGACGCTACAATCCCCGGGCGCAGGTCGCAAGCCAGGCGCGCGGCGAACTACCACAGGAAAGGGATCAACCGCGGCACTTTTCTGCAGTAGGCGGCATACTGGTCGCCCAGTTGCGCGTGCAGGCGCCGTTCTTCCTCGACGGCCCGCACGGCCAGTGCCGCCACGCAGAGCAAATACGTAAACGCCAGCAAGGGGCGGGGCACCACGACCAGGGGGGCGAGGATCATCGCCAGCAGGCCCAGATAAAGAGGATTGCGCACCAGTCCGAACGGGCCATCGCGGCGCAGACGGTTCGGCGGCTCGTGGGGCAGACGCGAAACGAGCAGCGGTCCGATCTGCGTCCGTGCCCACACCCAGAAGGACATACCGGCGGCGAAGATCGCCAGACTCAGTGCCGCTGTCGACGCCGAGACGCCCGGCAGTCCGCTCAAGGTCAAGCACGCCAGCGTGACGTGTACGGCGATCAGTACGGGCGCCACGATCACCGACAGGCGCTCGGTAGCGGAATAGTGCGGTAGCGCCTCGGGAAGCGACTCGGCACGCAGGACGAAGAGAGTGGCCAGTCCGAGCGTGTAGAGGATCGCCAGTACCGTCCCCAGCGTCATGTCGCCGCTCGCCCGGTCCACCAGAGAGGTCGCAGCCGCAGCAGCGAGACGCCCTGGACCCACAGAGCGACCAGCCCGCCGCCGAGCCACAGACACTCGTGGAGCCGCAGCAGTGTGGCCACCACCAACCCGACCTGCGGACTGCTCCCGGTTGCCGTCAGAACGGCGACCTGACCGGCTTCCATGGCGCCGAGGCCCGCCGGCACCGGCGCCGCGCGCGATAACCCGGTCGTCAGGAGCACCATCAGCAGTGACGGCAGGTCGAGGGAAACGCCAAAGGCGCGAAACAAACAGTAGTGTTCCGCAACGATGACGCCCTCGATGAACAGGGAACCCGTGAGACCGCAGAGCACCAGGAGGGGATGCGCACCGCACAGGCGGCCGAGATCGTCTTCGGTTTGCCGCAACGCCACAAGCCAGCGCGCCCAGCGCCGGCGGCGCTGCAGTCGGAGAGTGCCGGCGACCAGGGTCAGCGGGCGCATCCCGTGGCGCCATTGCGCGAGCAGGAGCAGCAACGCCAGCAGCGGTAGCACGAGCGCCCCGACGACGGCCGGCGCGGTGGCCGCGGCCGGCCCGCCCGCATAAGCGACCGCGCATACGGTGACGTACCCGATCGCCGCGAACGAATTACCCATGATCTCGACGATCCGATCGATGACCACACCGGCCCCCGCTCGCGTGCCGCCGACGCCTTCCCCGTAGAGCAACCCGATACGCACGGGATCGCCGCCGACGCGGCCGACCGGGGCAAGCGCCGAGACGGCATCGCCGGCCAAACGCGCCCCGGCGAACTTCGAAAACGACGGCACCGGGCCGAGACGCCGTGCCAGTAGCTGCCAGCGCAGGCTGTAGGCGGCGCGAACGATTACCGCGATGGCGATGTACACGA
Organism: Candidatus Binatia bacterium; assembly: GCA_023150935.1. Taxonomy (NCBI): domain Bacteria; phylum Candidatus Binatota; class Binatia (SeqCode); species Binatia bacterium. The sequence continues at coordinate 114,587 of JAKLJW010000001.1, forward strand.
GCAAAATGGGAAGATTGATCGCTCTAAGAGCGGCCCAGACCGGTTGCAGCCCGAGGCTCGAGTACAGGACCAGCAACAAGAGCGAACCCACGGCCACCCCGGTCGCCCCGAGTGGCGGGGCGGTCAGCCGCCGGCGCGGTGCGCCCGCGGCGGTTGCCGTGCCCGACTCAATTGCCATCGATCGTCTCCCCCGGTCCCGCATCGACATCCAGAAGTTGCCGGTGAAACACCTCGACGATCGGCCGGAAGCGCACGTGGCGCATCAGGGTACTCAGACGCCCGGCCAGCCGCCGGCGCCCGATGCGCAACCACAGGTGGCCGAGCCGCGGACCGCTCCGTGCGTCGGGGTCGAGTTCCCACGGGTGCAGGTAGAAAACCCCGACCCCGACGTCGCGCTCGAAACGGCGCAGGCAACGGTAGAACAGGCGCTGCGGCAGTATGCGCAACCCGCTCCCGCTGGCCAGAGGCAGATGCCAGAAGTGCAGCATCTGCATCACGGCGACCGGGACCTCCCACAGCCCGTTGGGGTGGCGAAACGGCCGGCGCGGACAAACGAGCTCCAAACCGGGCGGGCGGTCGATCGCCAGCACACTGGCGTCGTACCGCAGCCCCAGCTCGGCGAGCGCGGCGAACGGCCAGTGGACGCCCGCCTTGAGCGAGAAGTACGGCGCACGATAACCGACCGGACGATGGCCGCAGGCGTCTTCGATGACGCGCAACGAACGCTCCACGTCGGCGTGAAACTCGCGGCGCGTCAGGGCGCCGACGGGACGGTGGGCGTAACCGTGACTGCCGATCTCGTGCCCCTGGGCCAGCGTCCGCCGCGCCAGTGCCGGAAAGCGCTCGGCCACCTCGCCCAGAAAGAAGAACGTGGCCCGCGCGCCGTGCGCCGCCAGCAGATCGAGCAGCAAATCCATGTTACGTTCGATGCGGCTCTCGCGTCCGACCGGCCCGCCTTCCGGGTAGTCGTGGTACCAGTCCTCGACGTCGACACTGAGCGCGTGCACCATGTCTGCCTGCCGGGCGATCCATGGCACTCAGCACGAATGGTCCTGGCCATGCAAGCGCCACCCGCTACCCGATACCCGCGGTTGACCCCGTGCGCACGGGCCAATATACACAAGCCGTTGTCGTTGAGGCCGCGGATATGAGCAGGTTCCAGTTGGACGAAGCGGCGGTGCACGCCGTGGTGGAAAGAGCCGCGGAGCAGGCCGGAAGAGAAGCCGGCGAAGATCTCGAAAGGCGCATGGAAACGGGCGTCGGCCTCGGACCGGCCGAGGTCGCCCCGTTGTGGTTCAGTCGTATCGAGACCCGGAGGCTTTATGAAGTCGCCCGGCGCCGGCACCGGGGACGGGCCGGCGTGCTCGAGACCTTCTCGCCGCTTTACATGACCAACACCTGCGATGCTGCCTGCCGCATGTGCGGTATGCGGCGGGACAACGCCGCCTTGCAACGCGAGACCGCCGAACCCGGGGAGATCGAGGCCCAGCTCGAGCTGCTCCTGCGTCGCGGTATGCGCGGCGTGGCTTTGCTCACCGGCGAGTACGCGTCCGCGCGGCGCGAATGGGCTATGGGATACGTGAATCGGGCGCTGCGGACGACGCAGGCGCTCGGATTCGATCACGTGCTGGTCAACATCGGTGCGGTCGACGACCAAGAGTTCGAGGTCCTGCTCGATGGACTGCCCAGGCTCGTCGACGGGAGCCTCGTCCAGCGGCTGACGATGTCGACTTTCCAGGAGACGTACGATCCCGCCGTATACGCGAAGTTCATGGGCAACGATTGCAGCAACCCGCGAGCGAACTTCGTCCGCCGGCTGGAAAACCTCGATCGCGCCGCCGAGGCCGGCCTGCGCGGCGCCAATCCCGGCGTGCTGCTCGGACTCAACCCGGACGTCGCGTACGAAGCGACGGCGCTCGCTTATCACGTCACGCACCTCGTCGGGCGTGGGATGGACGTGTACGTTTCCGTGCCCAGGCTACGTCGCGTTGCAGGCAGTGGCGGTCCACGCGCCATCGGCGACGCCGACTTCGTCCGCCTGGTTGCCATCCTGTCTCTTACCCTCTCGGCGGCAAAGATCGTCATCACCACGCGCGAGGACTCGAGCATGCAACAAACGCTGGCGCCGATCGTGTCGGTGATCTCCGCCGGATCGGCGGCGGTGGCTCCCTATACCGATACGGGAGCGCGCTTCCCGCTGGAGACGAGCCAGTTCGAAGTCATCGACCAGCGTCCGTTCGAAGCGGTGCTCGACGACCACCGGCGCCGGGGCTGGCGGATCCTCAACTTCGACCCGCCGCCGGCGGCGGCGTGACAACGGAGACGTGGCGCGCGGGAAGTCGAGGAAGTGGGCGTGTTCGATCCTTCGATCGCTCGGCTCCTCAACCCATCGATTCGTCAATTCTTCGCGTCGTCCTCCCGCCGATCCTCGCGCAACCAGCGGCGCCGGCGCAGCGCGTTGCGCACCTGGCGCCGCAGGATGTGAGCCAGCGTCGACAGATCGAAACGCGGCCATTCCAGCAGCGCTTCCATGATGGTGATCGTCTTACGGCCCTCGGCGCGCCAGTCGCCGATCTGGCCCGGCTTGTAGATCTTCGGGACCCGGAACAAGGCGCTGCGGTCCAGGACCTCGTTCTCCCCAAGATACTCGATCCATAACGGGACGCCGAGGCGCGCCCGGCAACGCTGTTCCGCCGCGCCGCCGCGCGCTCGCTCGGGATTCTCCACCTCGATCAGGACCCGGATGCCCCGGCGGAGCGCGAGCACGAAGAACGCTCGAGTGTCGAGCGCCTCCGCCAGTTCGTAACAGGCATCCAGTATTTCGTGATGGCTCAGCGATCGGCCGCGGAAGTCGAAGACGTCCTGATAACGGCCGAGAACGTCGGCCGTCTGTCCGGGACGACCGCAGGGACACGGTTCGGCGGAGACGCGAACCAGATCGTCCGTACAGTAACGCACCAGCGGCATGACCGTGTGTACGAGGCTGGTTACCGCGAGCAGGCCGGGCTCATTCGACGGCGCCGGCTGCCGTGAGTCCGGGTCCAGAACCTCGAACTCGAGCAGCTCGTGCGCGAGATGCAGGCGGCCCTGAAGGCAACCGACGCCCATGAGCAGCGTTTCGTTCGAACCGTATATTTCGACGATCCGGGCGCCCCAGTCGCTTTCGATGACACGGCGCATCGCCGGCGGCAGGACGGCCCCCCCGAGAAAGATGACTTGCAACGATCCCAGATCGCGCTGCGGGTCCAATCCCTCGACGCGCGCCAGCTCGCGCAGGAGAATCGGCTCGAACGGCAGACTGCTCAGGGCGGTGACCCGGAGGCGCTTGATGAAGTCGAGCGCGCGCGAGAACGGAACGTCCCAGCTCAGATTGCCGGCCGGTATGTGACAGGCGCCGGCATGGCGGATCGCTTCTTCGAAGACGAACGATACCGGGGCGAAGAGCGGAAAGCGGTTCAGCAGCACCGTCGGTGCCGCCAGCTCCGGGACCATCCCGGACACGAGCGCGCCCATGGCCTGCAACTCCGGCAGACCGCACCACGTTGCGATTGGCTCTCCCGTCGTGCCGCTGGTCTCGTGATAGTGCCACGCCTTGTGCGGCGGGACAATGAGCATACCGTACGGGCTGGCATCGCGCAGATGATCCTTGAAGGTAAGAGGCAGGCGGGCGAGGTCGGTGCGCCCGGTGCACTCGTAACCGTGGAGATGCTGCCGGTAGAACGCACTCTGCCGGGCCCGCGCCACGGCGGCCCGGATCCGTTCGTCGCGCTCGGTAAAGTCAGCTCGCTGTTCCATCGACGGTGTCCTCGTTCGCGGCGCCGACCGCCAGCGTGGCCGGCAGCAATGTGACCGCGGCCACAAGACAGCCCAGCAGGCTTGCGGCTGTCAATTCCCCCATCGCGGCGAGGGCGGGATACTCGGAGAGCGCGAGAAAGCCAAAGCCGGCGATCGTCGTCAGTGCGCTGACGGCGAGTGCCCGTCCCACGTGCCGCACGGCCCGTGCGGGCGAGTCCCCGCGCTGCACGCGCTCCGCGACGTACACGCAATGATCCACGCCGATTCCGAGAACGAGCGGTACGACGATGACGTTAACGGGGCCGATACCGATGTCCGCGGCTCGCATCAGCGCCAGCAGCGCCAGACTGACCAGCGCTTCGGGCAGGAGAATCGCCGCCGCGGCGGTCAGGCGCGGGAAGCGGACCAGAACGAGCAGGAAGTTGACTCCGAACGCGGCGACGAAGAACCAGAGCAACTCCCAACGCAGCAGCTTACCCAGTTCGGCTTCGAGCAGCGCTCTGGAGGCGACGACAAAAGGGGTGGCCGGCAGAACGGCGCGCAGCCGCCCCTCGATGACGGTCATGTCCACCCCCGGCGCGGGCTGGAGGTAAGTCGCCACGATCGCCTCCTCGGGCCGCAGGCGAACGTAGCGCTGCAGCAGCGGCTCGAACGCAGCCAGCGCCGGATCCCCCGGGCGGACAATCGCGTCGTGTGGGCCGACCAGGTCGGCGAGGAACGGGTCGAAGAGAGCGGGCCGGAAGCCGTGGCGGGGCAGCGCAGCGCGAAGCGCCGCCGCCGCTTCGTGGCGCGGCAGCGCCGCGAAGGCCTGCAGGCGCTCTCGCTGCGTGCGCTCCGACGGGAGCAGTGCGGTCACGCTGAGCGGCGCGCCGACCAGACCCTCCTCGCGCAGGCGCTCGCTGGCGGCGGCAACCGCTTCGCTGTGCTCCAGCGCCGAATCGACGTCGGGCCCCCGCACGAGCACCGCCGCGGTGTCGGGACGGGTTCCAAACCGCCGGGCGATCTCCTGCTCGATCCGCAAACCTGGGCTGTCCCGCGGCCGTAGGTGCATGAGATCGACGTCGAAACTCACGCCCGCGGCCAGCCACAACAATACTGGTACCGCCATGATGCCGGTGGCGAGAAGTGGCCGGCGGTGCCGCACGGATGCCAGGGCCACCCGGCCCAGCAGCGGTGCGTCGAGCGGGCGCGGCGCAGTCATTGCCGCCGGCCACCGGAAACTGAGGGCGGGGTAGAGGACGAAGAACTCGACCGCGTTCACCAGCATGCCGAACGCCGTCAAGGTCCCGAGCTGGCTTACGCCGCCAAGGTTCGAGAAGCCGATAACCGCAAATGCCGCGGCCGTGGTGGACGTTGCCAGCAGGGTCGCGCTGCCGAGCGCGCCCAGAGACCGGGTTACCGCGGTGCGTAGATCGAAGTGTTGTCGCTCCTGCATCAGACGGGTGTAGTAGTGGATCGCCGAGTCGATCGAGAGACCATAGAGCAACGCCGCAAAGCTCAGCGAGACGGCGTTCAACGTGCCGTACGCAATCAGCGCCGCAAGAAAAGTGAGCAGCGTAGCGAGAACGAGGCCGTACGCGACGCAGGGCAGGATGCGCAACTGCCTGTAACCCGCCGCGAACACCGCCAGCACGCCGGCGAGGGCCAGAACCGTGTATTGCGCGATGTCCCAGCGGATCGTGGCTTCGTCTTCGAGGGCGAACGCGTAGCCGCCCGTGTAGCCGACGCGCAGCGCCGCCGGAAAGTCGAGTGCGGCGCGCGCCTTCGCCTCCGCGGCGCGCACCTCCGCCATGAATGCTTTGGTGAAGGCGATGTCGAAGGGGCTCTGCACGGGCCGGACGACGAGCAGCAGCGCCAGGCCGTCCGCCGAACGCAGGTAACCCCCGGCGACGTCGATGCGGTTGTCTCCCAGTGCGGTCGCCAGCGACCGACCCGCCAGCGCGGCGATGCCCAGAGGATCGCGCTGCACCCACGCCGCCGCTTGCAGATCGAACGGGGCTTGCAAGATCGCCCGATTGGCGGCGACCGCGGCGTCCACTCCGGCCGGGCTCAGGCGGCGCCGCAACTCGTCGTGGACCGCGAGCGGTAGGTAGTTGTACACGTACCGACCGAGAATGCCCGTCGAGACCTCGTTGGCGTCGACCCTGCCCTGGACGGTCCGCACCGACCGCAGGCGGCGCAACTCCGGCACGAAGACGTCGGCGAAAGCGCTGGCTGTGTTTTCGTAGTTGGCGGTGACGAGCACGACGAGTTCGTCCAGTTGCCCGAACTCGCCAACGAACTGCTTGAAGTTGTCGAACGCCGGCGCTCCGGTCGGCAGCATGTCGAGTACATCGAGATCGAGCCGCAGGGCGCGCAGCGATAGCGCCGAAACGAGCGCCAGCACGAGCGATCCGGCGAGGATCGCACGATGATGCCGTTCGACGAACGCCACCCACCGCGCGTACCCGTGGCTCAAGCGCCACCTCCGGACGGGTCGAAGAGTGCGTCGTCGAGCTCCGGGTTCAGCTCGTAAGCGCGGACCCGGATATCCGTGCTCGCCCCCGAACGCGGATAGGCGAGGCGGAGCCGAAAGGGCAGGGGGACATTGTCGACGACGCCGTAGTCGCTCAACTCCATGACCACGGCGACGTCGCGGTCTGCGTAAGCCACCTCGCGAGTCACCGTGGCGGTGGTGGGATCGATGGTGGCGCTGCGGAGGAGGGAGCCGTCGCTGCCGACGCAGTCGACGACGATCGCTTCGCCGTCGTGTCGCGGGGTGCATCGCGCCGCGGGATCGTCGCCGAGACGCAACAGCAGCCGGCCGAAGTCGGCGGGCGCAGCGAGTCCGTCGCTCGCCCCGGCGCTGCCGTCGATAGTGCGCCCCTCCAGGGGCAGAAGAAGGCGCGAGCGGTCGCCGACCCGGGTGTAATCCAGGACGGTCAACCCGAACGGCGAGACAAGACGAAGGCGCACCCGGTCGGGCCGCTTCACCAGCATGACGCCGTCGGCTCGGCGGGTTTCCTCCTCGACCACCGCGGCGACGACGAACCGTGCCCGGATTGTTTGCACGGAGCGCTCGCGGGCCCGCACGGCGGCAAACACGCGGGCGGGGTCGTCGGACCGGACCACACGATCTGCGACCGGCCCCGGTGCCGGTCGGGCGCAACCTCCCGGGACGAGGGCGAGCAGAGCCAGGAGGAGCGCTGGCGGTCGGCCGGCGCGAATCGCACTCATGCCGGCTCCGAGACGGCAGCCGGCGACGTCGGGTTTCCGAGGCGAACCGCGATTTCCGCCGCCGCGCACCGGCGGCCGCCGACGGTGACGACGCCGCGTGCCAGGGCGGTGGGGCCGAACGTGCGAACGATGCGGACGGAAATCGTCAGCCGGTCGCCGGCGGTCAGGCGGCCGCGCGTGCGAAACCGATCGATGCGGGCGAGCACGCCGGGTTGCGGCTGCCCTTGCCCGCCGGCCGCCGCGAGCGCGAGGCCGGCAGCCTGCGTCAACGCCTCGACCAGGAAGATCGCCGGCAACACGCCGTTCGGTTGCAGCAGCGGGTCGGTCGAGGTCAGGTTCTTCGTGGCCACGATGGATCGTCCGGGCTCGAGGTCGACCACCCGATCGAGCATCAGGAACGGGTAGGCATGCGGCAGATCGGGAAGGTTCATGGCGGCGAATCCGTAAGGTCGAAGAGATGCGCGGGTACGGCGTCGTTGCGGCGCACGTCGAAGAACCGCACCTCCAGCCGATCGCCCAGCGGGTCTTCGAGTCGGAATGTCCCGATGGTGTAGTCGGGCGGCGTGAAGGCCAGATCGATGACCGTGGCGACCCGCTTCCACTCGGGTCGCCGGGGCACCAGACGAACGCGCAGTAGATCGCCGTCCGCGCGCGCCTCCACCGAGAAATCCTTCTGAACCTCCGCGAGCGAGCCGGAGAACAGGCCACCGATGCCGCGGAACAGGCCGCCTACGGGTGCAATGGCGTCGACGTCGGCCTTGCTGACGGCAGCGTTGAGCACTTGCAGTCCGGCTCGGTCGATGCGGACCGTCGTGCGCGGCTCGTCGACCTGCCAGACGACCGTATCGGGCCGCTTGAAGGCGAACTGCCCGCGGGTGTGCAGCGGTTGGGTCATGAGACTGATGTACTTGGTCTGTTCGAAGCGCGCCGCCAGGGCGTGGGTGTCGGCCTGCCGCGACTCGATCAAGCCCAGACAGGCCGCGGTATCGCCGCACATTACTGCCGCTGCGGACTGTGCAGCCAGTCCTACCAGAAGCGCGCCGAGGGCCAGTGTGCGAGTAGTCATTGGGATGGCCGCCTGAGGCGCAAGGCGCCGGCTCCGCCACCGCGGGCGAACGACAACATTACCACGTCGCGCAGGTCGCGGCGCAGCGCCGTGTTCGGGAAGTGCAGGGGAGCGCCGGCAGGCGCCCGCCGGAAGTGGCAGAGGGGCGGGATGGTGCTGGAATGGATCGCGAGACATGCCGCCGCGGCGGAAAGTGCTCCAGCCGCACCGAACTCTCCGCACGCGCCCTTGATCGACGTCAGCGGCAGGCCGGCCGCCGCATCGCCCAACGCGTCCACGAGGACTCCGATTTCGCAGGCGTCTAACCGGCGCGACGAGTTGCCGGCGCCGAACACGCAGTCCACGCCGGGACGGCCGCCGTCCGCGGCACGTTCGAGGAGTCCGCGCAACGGTTGGGCTGCCGCCGGCGCCATGGCGGGCCAGTCATACGCCGGTGCCGGCACGGCGAAGCGCACGTAACCGTCGATTTCCGCGTACACCCGGGCACCACGCGCGCGAGCACGGGTGGCAGGTTCGAGCACGAGCATCGCGGTGCCCTCGCCGAGCACCACCCCGTTTCGGTCGGCGTCGTAGGGGCTGCACCACTCCGGTCCGCCGCGCTGGGACGACAGGGCTCGAAAACGGCGATAGCCCAACACGACGGCACTGCCGGCTTCGTCCGCGCCGCCGGCCACGACGACGTCGGCGCGGCCGCTTTGCAGCAGTTCGCAGGCGGTTGTGATGGCTTGTTCCCCCGACAGCTCGCCGTGGCTGACGGTGAGATTGGGGCCGGTACAGCCCACCAGCATGGCGGCGTAGCTCGCGGCTGCGTTGAGTACGAGGTTGGGGAACGCGAGGGGACTGGCGAGCGACGGCCCCCTGGCGAAGAGGCGGGCCAGGTACGCCAGAGAGTCGGTAATGTTCCCTAGCGCGGAGCCGACCACCACGCCGACCCGTTCCGGCGCAGCCAACGGCAAGCCGAGGCCGGCATCGTCCAGCGCGCGACGGGCGCAGGTGGCGACGCCGAGCGACAGCCGGTCGGCGCGGCGGAGTTGCGGCCCGGGCCGGGCATCGTCCAGAGCCCCGGCCGGCAGACGGGCGCCGATGCGCGGCGGTTCGTTGCCCGCTTCCGGCAGCGGCGCAATGCCCGAACGGCCCGCGCAGAGCGCCTCCCAGAATGTTGCCGCACTGGCGCCGATCGGGCTCAGCACCGCGATGCCGGTCACGGCGATCGCGCCCCCGGCGTCACCCATCCGGCGCCCCCAGGATCAAGCTGCTGTTGTTGCCGCCGAAGCCGTACGAATTCGAGATGGCGATGCGCACCGGATGCGCGCGGCTGCGACGTGGAACGTAGTCGAGGTCGCACTGCGGATCGGCGACTTCCAGCGTCGCCGTTGCGGGCACGAAGCCGTGGCCGATCGCCAGCACCGTGGCAAGCGCTTCGATCGCCCCGGCGGCGGCCAGACAATGGCCGATCATCGACTTGGTCGAGCTTACCGGCACCATGTCGGCGCGGGCGTCGAGGACGGCCCGCAGAGCACGCGTCTCGAGAACGTCGTTGCTGGGCGTGCCGGTGCCGTGGGCGTTGACGTAGTCGACGGCGCCGGCGTCGATGCGTGCATCCGCCAGGGCCTGCCGCATCGCCTGCAGCATGCCGGCACTGTCCGGCCGACCGTGCGTGATGTGGTAAGCGTCGGCGCTGTTACCGTAACCGAGCACTTCGGCCTGGACGGTAGCGCCGCGCGCACGGGCGTGCTCGAGATCCTCGAGCACGAACATCGCAGCGCCTTCGCCGAGCGTAAGCCCGGCCCGATTGCGGTCGAAAGGACGGCACGGAACCGCGTCGAGGGCCTGCAGGGCGTTGAAGCCCGAGTAGGTCATGCGGCACAGGGAGTCGGCCCCGCCGCAGAGGACGGAGTGCGCCTGGCCCCGGCGGATCCAATCGGCCGCCACACCGATGGCGTTCGCTCCGGAAGAGCAGGCGGTCGATACCGTGAGGCGCGGGCCGGTACACCGAAATACGTGCGCCAGTTTGTCGGCGCCCACGGACACCGGCACCGCGAGAATCGCGCTGTGACGGCGCAGCGGCTCGCCGGCCAGCAGGCGGCGATAGTACTCCTCGCCGTCAAACATGCCCCCCGTCGTGGTTCCCAGTACGACCCCGATCCCGGGGTTATCCCGTTCGGTTGTCGGCAGCCCGGCGCCGGCAAGGGCCTCGTGCGCGGCAGTCAGCGCCAGCAAGTCGGTCCGTGACGCATGGCGTGCGGTGCCCGGAGCCATCCACGCCGGTGGCCCCGGGTCGTGCACCTCGGCGGCGATGGTGCTGCGATAGCCCGCGGTGCTGAAACAGGTCAGCGGACCGATCGCGCAACGTGCCGAGCGCAAGCCGGCAAGGAATGCCGGGACGCCGGCGCCGAGAGCGTTTATGCTGCCGGCGCCCGTGACCACCACCCGTCGCATGCTGTTCCTGCCTTCGAGAGCGGGATTGGACGGGTCTCCCCTCCGCATCCGACCCGCGGTCTATGGCGCCGGCGCTGGCTGCCCCGCCGGCGGCTGGTGCGCGAGGATGTAATTGGCGAGCGCGTCGATCGACGCAAACGCTTCCTTGCCGGCCTCTTCGTCCGGGATCACGACTCGGTAATGCTCTTCGACCAGGACCACCAGTTCGAGTGCGTCGATGGAATCCAGGCCGAGCCCCGCCACAAAGATGGGTTCGCGGTCCCCGATCTCATCCGGCCGGACATCTTCAAGCTTGAGCCCCTCTACGAGCAGGCATTTCAGCCGTTGCTTCAACTCGTTACGATTCACGGTTCCGCCCTTCGTGCGTCTCAATCGCAGATAACGACGCGATTTCACATCATCGTGAGGCCGCCATCCACAGTCAAGGTTGCGCCCGTGATGTAGCGGGCCCGGGGTGACGCCAAGAACGCCACCGCCTCGGCCACGTCCTCCGGTGTGCCGAAGGTTCCCAGCGGGATCTGCCCGAGGTGACGTTCGCGCACGGCGGCGGGCAACTCGCCGACCAGTGAGGTCTCGATGACGCCCGGGCACACCGCGTTCACGGTTATCTGGTACCGGGCTACCTCGCGTGCCAGTGACTTGCCGAGGCTGAGCAAGCCGCCTTTCGAGGCGGCGTAGTTGGCGGCGCCCTCGAGGCCGACCAGCCCGGCCGGCGAGACGATATTGACGATGCGGCCCCAGCGGCGCGCCACCATGGTGCGCAATGCCTGGCGGGTGCAGAGGAAGGCACCGCGAAGATTGGTCGCCAGCACCGTGTCCCAGGCGGCTTCGGAGAGGAGCATCAGGTAGCCGTCGCGCGAAACCGCGGCGTTGTTCACCAGGATGTCGACGCCTCCCCACCGTTCCTTGACCTGACTGAACATGTCGGCGACCGCGCCGTTGTCGGCGACGTCGGCCTGGACGACGTGCGCCTCCCCGCCGGCGGCCACGATCGCGGCCGCGGTCGCCTCGGCTTCCGCCGCCGAGCGGGCGTAGTTGACCGCGACCCGGGCCCCGTCGCGCGCCAACGCCAGCGCAACCGCCCGGCCGATACCGCGGCTCGCGCCCGTGACCAGCGCGCACTTGCCGGTCAAACCCTCCTCGGTCATCGCAGCAGTCGCCATAGCTGTCCCTTGACCCTCCGTTCGCGCAGTCGCCTGAGAACCTCGATGTTGGTGCGAATTCCCTTGCCCGGGACGATCCAGTTGCGTCGCGCCCGCGCGTGCGCGTCGATTCGGGCGACCAGGTCGTCGCCGAGTGCCGGCGCCACGTAGAACCGGGGGTAGAGCAGGGTGTCGTCGGGGTCAAGCTGGCCGTCGGCGAGGGCGCGTTCCACCATACCCGTTCCCGGCAGGATACGGATCCCGGTCATGGCGATCACTGCCGTCGGCTGCACTTCGTCCATCAGGCCGAGGGTCTGAGTCACCGTCTCCCACGTTTCGCCGGGGCCGCCGAAGATAAGGCTGTGACAGAACTTCAGTCCGTAACGGCGGCAGAGTTCCGAGGCCCGCCGTAGATCGTCGACGTCGAATTCCTTCTTCAACGTCGCGATCATCTGGGGCGCCCCGGAGTCGGTCCCGAACTCGATTGCCTTGCAACCCGAACGGGCCATCAGGTCGCACAGCTCGGCATCGACGAAGCGGGGAGTGAGGTAGCCGGACCATTCTATCGACAGGCCGCGGGCGACGATTTCCTCGCAGATCTCCTTGGCGTGCCGCAGCGGTGCGTTGAAGACGTTGTCGACGAAGAACCAGTTGCGGGCCCCGTGCTCTTCGAGCACCCCCTGCAACTCGTCGACGACGGCCCGCGCGCTGCGCAACCGTATCCGCGAGCCCTCGATCAGCGGGTAGCTGCAGAAGATGCACTCGAAGACGCACCCGCGTTTGGTCTGAATGTTCAGGGCGCCCCCGCGCTCGTAATACCCGTGTACATCGAATTGCGACCGCCACGGAACGACGCCGGTGTCGAGGTGCCCGAGGCGCACGGCCGGCGCGACGCAGACGCCGTTCCCAACGCGCCGGCAGGTGACCGCGGCGGTCGAAGTCAGCTCGGCGCCGCGCGCGATCCGCTCCAGCACCCAGGGGAAGCTCAGCTCGCCTTCGCCGATTACGCCCACCTCGGCAGCAAGGTGGGCGAGGATCGTTTCCGGCATGACCGTGAAACCGGCGCCGCCCAACACGATCGGCGCCGCCGTCGACTGCCGGATGCCGTCGACGAGAGCCGCGTAGTCGTCGATGTACGAGGTGTTCTCCGGATAGGCGGCCGAATCGAGGTTGCGCAGCGAAATGCCGACAACGTCCGGAACCGCGTCGCGCACGGCCGCGGCCACGGCGGCGAGCGGGTTATCGAGGAAACAAAGGTCGAGAGTATGGACCGCGTGCCCGTGCTGCGAGGCCGCGGCAGCCATGTACGCCGCTCCGAGCGGGAACACCGGGTCGGGTAGCTGTTCCCGGTTGGCGGAGATGAGCAGCACGCGCAACGACTGCCGGTCCATCGCCGATCACCCCGCGCTGTCGAGCACCACTGCCACGCTCGTTCCGGAATAGCACAGGCCGTGGATCATCGCCGATCGCGCGCGGGCGAGCCGATCGGCCACGCGGGTGGCCGGTCGCACCCCGGAGTCGGCCGCGATCTCGACGGCAAGCGCGTCGATCGACCGTGGCCGAGGCGGGTTCGTCATCAGCCCGGCGGCGAGAACGAACGCGAGCGCGCCGCTGGCGGCGAAGCCGTCGCCCAGTGCGCGCTTGGGCGCGAATACGAGTGGGGCCGCTGGTGCGGCGGCATACAGACGGCGCAAAGCGGCCGCTTCCACGGCGTCCAGCGGGGTTCCGTGAGCACTGCTCATGACGATGCCCACGTCGCCCGCCGGTCGCGCCGCCGCGGCCAGCGCCCGACGCAAGACGGCATCGATGCCGGTGGTTTGCCGTTGCCGCTCGGCGAGCGTGGGCTCGAAGCCCGAAGCGTAACCGGCGACCCGCGCCAGCGGACGGGCTTGTCTGGCGGCGGCGTGCTGCGGCGATTCGAGGACGACGACCACCGCCCCCTCCCCGGGAACGAGCCCGGGTGCCGCATCCTCGAAGGGCACCGGCACAGAACGTTTCAGCAAGCCCATGTCGTCGAGGGCCTGCAGCAGAGTGGGACCGAGCGCATCGCCGCCCCCGGCCAGCACCACGTCGGCGCGTCCCAGGTGGATGAGGTCGACGGCACGGCCGATCGCCTGCAAACCGGCGGCGAGTCCGGCGTGCATCGTGGCATTGACGCCGCGAATGCCGAGGGCGATCGAGACCTCGCCGGCGGCGGCGCTCGACACCGTGTAGGCGAACAACTGCGGACTGGCTCCAGCGGGTCCGGACTCGATGACCTTCTCGAAGTAGGCGGCGTTGGTCAGCAGGCAACCGAGGCCGGTTCCGAACACCAGTCCGACGCGTTCGCTGTTCTCGGCTTGCAGGTCCAGTCCGGAATCGACCACCGCCCGACTCGCGGCGGCCAGGAAGAGACGGGTGATTCTGTCCATCCGACCCACCCGCCGCAGGGTGCCGGCCGGGATCGCGTCCTGAGGGATGTCGGCGACCACCGCCGCCAGGGCGCCTTCGCGCCCGGTTCCGGTCACCGGCAGGATGGCGCTTTCGCCGAGTGCGAAGCGTCGGGTCAGTTCGGCGACGGAGTGTCCGAGCGGAGAGACGACGCCGGCGCCGGTCACGACGGCGGACATTCCGGACTTCGGTTCTGAGTGCCGCGGGAATTTCATGAGCAGCATCCGCGCGGGTTAGTCTCGAGCGGAAGACATCGGGTATCCGCCGAAAGACCTGGCCCGGGCGTCAGACGGCGTGGCGTTCATCTGTCGCGTCGTTGCGGTTCCCGATCGAGGCGGGAGTCAGATTGCGAAGCACGACGGCGGCGTTGTTGCCGGCGAAGGCGGAAGAGGTCGACAAGGCGCAGCGCACCGGATGCGGCCTCGGCGCACCCATGACGACGTCCAGGCTGCAGGCCGGATCGAGTTGTTCGCAGTTGAGGGTCGCGGGCACGAGTCCGCTGCGCATTGCCATGACGCACATGATGGCTTCGAAGCTGCCGGCCGCCGCCAGCGTGTGGCCGATGGCGCCCTTGATCGAGTTGACCGGCACGCTGCCCGCGCGATCGCCGAGAACCGCGGCGATCGCGGCGCACTCCATGGCGTCGTTGAAGACGGTGCCGGTGCCGTGGGCGCTGACGAAGTCGACGGCGGCGGAATCGGTCCCGGCGTCGCGCAATGCCATGCGCATGGCGCGGGCGGCGCCGCTGCCGTCTCGGGCCGGGGCGGTCATGTGGGTCGCGTCCCCCGCCATGCCGGTCCCCGCCACTTCGACGGCAACGGTCACCCCACGCTGGCGCGCATGTTCCAGCGCTTCGACGATAACGACGGCAGATCCCTCGCCGAGCAGTAACCCGGAACGGCGCGCATCGAAGGGCCGGACCACGTCCGCGGTCGTTGCGCGCAAGCAGTTGAAACCGTTGACGACGAACGGCGACAGCGCCTCCGCGCCGCCGACAATGAAGAGGTCGCCGCGGTCCAGACGCACGAAGTCGAGGGCTATCCCGATGGCCTCGGTGCCGGAGGCGCAGGCGATGGACGGACTGAGCACCGGGCCGCGCACGCCGAGGGTCCGCGCCAGCCGGTTGGCGACATCGTAATAGGGATGGTGCAGCAGGGCGCGAGCGTCGAAACCGCCGCGCGGCCCGGCGGTTTGCGCCAGATAGCGTTCGCCGATTTCCATGCCGCCAAGGGTGGTACCGAGCAGCACCCCGACGCGGGTCGGGTCGATCGCCGCGAGATCGAGAGCGGCGGCCGCAATCGCCTCGCGGGTTGCTGCCAGCGCGTACTGGTCTACCCGGCCGAGCCGTTCCCTTTCCGCCGCGGACAGCCGGTGTTCGGGAATCGGGTCGGCGATTTCGGCTGCCCACGTAACGCTCATCCCGGTAGTGTCGAAACGGCGAATCGGCGCGCAGCCGCGGCGCCCGTCGAGAAGCGCCTGCCAGAAGGCCGGTAGCGAATTGCCGACGGGTGAAACGACGCCGCAACCGGTAATTCCCGCCCGGCGTTTCCGGCTGGAAAAAAACATGCCCATGGGAACGGTGGAGAACCGTACAGAAACCGCGCCGCGGCAGCAACAACGCGCCGGTTGCCGGTGCGCACGGATCCGTGCGGCGCGAGCCTCGCCGATCAGAAAGATTGCCGTGTGCCGAAGAGCACCTGCAGCCCTCCGGTGCTGCCGGGGCCATGGGCCTCCGTGGCGAACTCGAGATAGGCAACATGGGGGAAGAACCCCATTACCTCGTACATCGCGGCGACGCCGATGCCCACGCCGACAGCGTATCCGGTGGGGTCGTATATCCGACCGGCGGAGTTACTCACCTGACCGGTGTCGACAAACAGCCGCAACTGCGAGCGCCGCAGAACGATCAGGTCGAAGAAGCTGAGATCGATTTCCGGGTAAATCGTCTGCCGTACCTCGGTGCGGAGCAGGAAGATATTGCGTGCGAGTTCCTCCTCCGCGCCGATGCCGCGGATCGATAGGGAACCCCCGAGACTGAAGAGCCCCTGCAACGGTACCGCGGTCGAACCCGTGGGCTCAATAAAGCCGTTCACGACCTCGGCGGCGACCACCGTGCGATGCGTCAGGACGGGATGGGTAAAGCCGGCCGCGGCGCCGAAGCGAACGTAGTCGAAGTTGCTGCCGATTGCGGTGTCGAACCAATCGAGAAACAGGCGGCCGCGCGCAGACTGAGTCGGGTTGTTGAGGGTCTGCACGGTGGTGTAGTCGTAGCGCGCGCCCAGGGTGTTGACGTGGCCGGCGGTGCGGAGCGACGGGTTTTGCCGGTCGCGGAATCCGGGGTCGAGAGACTCGATCCCGTAGAAGGCGTACAGGTTGTGCCTGTAGGTATTGGGATCGTTCTGCGGCCCCCAGTGCAGGCGGGGGCCAAGTGCCGCGCCGATACCGCGGTTCGTGTAGAACCCGGCCAGGGCCAGGTCCTTCGTGTAATCGTAGCGACCGCGCGCGACCACCAACCCGGCGATGGCAAACTCGGTCGAGGAGACGTCGACAGTGGCGGAATCGAGAACAACCTGTGCGATCGGCGGGCGCGCGTTGTCGGCCCGAGACGTCTCCAGCAGGCGCTGCCCGGGATCGATTACCGCCTGCCACGGCCGCGCGACCGATGCGATCCGGAGTCGGCCGGTGTCCCCGACGCCGTCCCAGGTGAGGCGCAGAGGCTCGCCACCGAGAGTCCGCACGGTAACCGGCACCGGCTCCCGGATGGGGCGCGATGACCGCCGCCGCAGCACCAGTTCGCCGGCATAGCCGCCGGCAGGGTCGTGCGCGGTGCGGAAGTCTGCAATCGAGTAGTTCAGCTTCGGATACGGCTGTACCCATTGCTCGTAGAACTCGTCTAGCCGCAATCCGCTCGCTGACGCGGTGCAGTGCCGGAAGGGATGCGGGGAGGCAAGACAACGGTCTATGGTTTGCTCGAAGTCCCGGTCGCCGAGTTCCAGATGCAGCTTCCCGAAGATCACGTGTCCGGGGGGCAGGGCGTTGTTGAACGTCGTGAAGCGGTCGCGCACCTGATCGACTTCCGGCACGCTGTCGAAGAGCGTTTCCGCAAACGGCATCTTCGGTGCGGTCTCGAAACGGTCGACGATGGCGAAGAAGTTGAACAGATCGATCCATTCGCGGGTGGTCCGAGTCGTCGGATAGATCTGCTTGCGGTAGCGTTCCGCGAGGAGGTGTGCCTCGCCCTCCCGCACCCAGACGAAATCCCGGGTGGGCTCGCGGGCCGCCAGCGTGGGCCGCAGGACCTCGGCGTACACGGCGCGCGCGAGTTCGCGGTCGTGAAACGGGTGCAACAGCGGAAACACGTGCAGGGTGCGGTCCGAGATCGCCACCATGCCGTCGCCTTGCGCGGTGAGTTCCCAGCGCAGCGGCACCTCGACGACCGCCAGCGAGCGCGGGAAAGGCGGTGTTCCCGGCGGCGGGTTGGCGACGATATTGCGCAGCGCGTCCAGCGTGACCGTGTGCGGGTCGGGGCCGACGCCGAGTCCGAGGCGATAGGTCAGGCTGGGGGAGCGGGAGAAAAGACTGAGCCGTGTGTTGCCCGCGATGACGTCGTCGCGTCGCAGGTCGGGTGCGGCCACGAGGGTCAACGCGTGAACAGCGGAGACGTGGGTGTGGATTTCGCCGCGCGGGGCAGGGAAGTAACGGCCGTTGACGAGGACGTCGTTATCGTCGGGGACGCGCAACGTAAGGTCGTAATCGGCGACCCGCGGCAGCATCTCCGTTGCCCAGGAGCCGTCGGGTTCGAGCGCGGCGACGGCGGGATACCAGCCGCCGAGGGCGGTGAGCATGCCGTCGGCGACGCCGAAGGTGCCGTAGCGTTGCGGAATGGTGGTGACGAAGTCGGCGGTCAACACGACTCTTCCTCCCGGCGGAACGGGGTGTGCCGGTAGCACCTCGAGGAAGCACCGCGCCGCTAGGTCGGAAGCCGCAAGTGGCCGCGTCTGCGCGGCTTGGCCCTCGATACGCACCGCCTCGACGTGCATGGCGCCGGGGCTGAACGCCTCGCGATACCAGATGTAGGGTCGGTTGACGTCGGTAACGGTCGGGTCGGGAGCCGCGAACCGATTCGGGAACAGGACGAGAACGATGCGATCGAGCGGCTGTGCGGTGGGATTGCTGAACTCCACCGTCGCCTTGCCGCCGATCCGCGGGGGGTCCAGCGAGAGCGTCGCCTCTATTCGGTAGAGCGGGAGAGCGGCGGTGCCGCCCGCGGCCGCGCCGCCCGCGGCGGTGCCGGGGGCCAGCAGGCCAAGCAGGCCGGCGCAAATTCCGAGGAAGCGATGTCCTTGCCCGCGCACGTCTCGTCCCGGTTGCGAATCCGCCGATCGCGCCGTCATGCGCAGCGAAGGAACGTGCAGTCAATGGCCCGGCGTCGTGTGCCGGTAGTCCGGCGTTACCAGTCCGCTCCGGCGAGAGCTGTCGACTCGCGGTGGCCGGGGCTCGTATCGCGGGCGTTGCGGCCGAGAGCGATCAGTCGCAGCCCGCCAGCGAGCGGTTCACTGCGGTCAGCAGTTCGGCGACGTCGACCTGGCCATCGGCGCCGATGTCGAGACTCATGCAGGCGGTCAGCGGTGCGTAGCCGAGAGCGACGTTTACCGCGTAGACGATCTCGTCGATGGTCACGTCGCCGCTGCCGTCGCAGTCGCCGTGGCAGGTGTCGGCCGCGAACGGGTCGCTGAAGCGCGGATCGGTCAGGAAGGTGTTGTCGGTAAGGCTTTCGAGAAACGCGATGAGGTCGGCTTTCTCCTGTGCGGTCAAGCTGAACCCGACCAGCAGATCGCTTTTCAGCGGGCTGGCGCTTCCGACTCCGGCGTAGGGTCCCTCGGCGATCGTGCGGCCGCCGGCGGCGTAGTGGTCGATGACCTCGTCGAGGGTTGCGATACTGCCGTCGTGCATGTACGGCGCGGTGACGGCGATGTTGCGCAGTGTCGGCGCCTTGAAGCGGCCCATGTCATCGGCCTTTCCGGTGACGGCCGCCGCGCCGGTATTGTCGGGTGGGTAGGCGCCGCGGCCGTCGAGATTGTAGAGGCCGGTGTTGTGAAAAGCGGCGCCGACAACGGGTTGGCCGCCGTGTCCGAGGGTGCCGGAAAAGTTGAACCCGCCATGGCAGTGGAAGCACTCCAGCCGTTCGGAGAAGAAGAGCCGGCCGCCGCGCACCGCCGCCGGTGAGAGGGCGTTGGGATCGATGCCGTTGACGAACCGGTCGTAGGGGGCGTTGCCGGAGAGCAGCGTGCGTTGGAAGGCGGCCAGCGCTCTGGTGACGTTGACCGGCGAGATGGGCTCGGCATCGGCGGGGAAGGCGGTCTGAAAGAGTTCCGGGTAGCGGCGGTCCTCGCGCAGGCGCCGCAGCAGTTCGTCCTCGTGCCCGCCCATGCCGAGAACGACGGGGTCGGAGCCGAAAAGAGCGACCGGCGCCTGTGCTTCGAGGCTGCGCAGGTCCGGATTCGCCCACTCGAAGGTCGAGAGGTAGGCGACGTTGGCAATGCTCAAGGAGCCGCGCGGGTGTCGGGTGCCGGTCGATCCGAGGGCGTGGGCGCGGCCGTCGGTGAAGGCGAGCGGCTGAAGGTGGCACGTGCCGCAGGATTGAGTCAGGTTCCACGACAGGCGGCGGTCGTAGAAGAGGCGCCGGCCGAGTTCGACCTTTTCGATGGTCATGGGGTTATCCGCCGGGACCCCGGGGGCGGGGAACCCGGGCGGCAGATTCCACACATAGGGGGTCGCCGCCGGAGCGGTCGGGGCGGCCATTGCGACGAGCAGGGCCGCGAGCGCCGCCACCCGGCTAGCCGTCGGTTTCCTCATGATCGCAGTGTTCCTCTCGCCTCGTAGCGTCGTAGCGCCGGGTCGGCCCTTTGCAAGCTGCCGCAAGACGCGGGTTAACGCCGCAACTCACCAGCCAGCCGGCGGCGGACCGAACCAGAACGCTGTCCGGCTGGTCGCCCGATCCCGTGGCGCCGGTGTGGTGGAGCGTCCTGTTCGGCATTTCCCTGGCAAGCAAGTTCCCCTCGGGGTCGGAATCGGAATCGGAATCGGGATCGTAATCGATCCGTTGCCCGGTGTGCCCGGCCGACGGACTCGATGGCTGCTCGGTAGACCGCAAATCGCTCGTGGCCGAAGCTCATGTCGTCCTCGATTCCGATTCCGATCCAGACCCGGACCCCGATTGGTTCTAGGCGAAAAAGGGCCGGAGATCGTTTGCCTGCGGGAGCCGTGTGGACATAGGTCGTCCGCATCGGTCGCTCGATCGTCGGCGACACTGACGGTGAGGCGACGGGACCTCGTTTACTGCCGGCGGCGGTCGGGCTAGCATGGGGTCTCGTGGCGGAGAGCTACGGCGATAGCGATGGGATGCGGCGGTTTCTGCCGGCGCGCTTGCGGCCGTTGTTCGCGGAGAACCGGCATGTTACCCCCCGCCGGTTCTTTAACTATCTGCTGCTGCATCTCGAGATGCGGCTGGGGCGTTCCCGGCTTCTGTCCAGACCCTACGAGATCTGCATCGACGTCAGCAACAAGTGCAACCTGGCGTGTCCTTTCTGTCCGACCGGCCGGCGGGAGAGCGGCCGTGGCAAGGGGAGCATTTCTTTCGACAACTTCGCTTCGATCGTGGACGAGCTGGCGCCTTACGCGTTTAGCCTCGAGCTTTTCAACTGGGGCGAGGCGTTCTTCAACCGCGAGTTGCCGCGCCTGATTGCGCATGCCCGCCGGCGCCGGCTGGTTACTGTCGTCTCCAGCAATCTGAGCTTCAAGTTGAGCGAGCAAACCGTTAGAGAGATCGTCGCCAGCGGTTTGACCCACCTGACCGCATCGGTGGACGGGGCCGACCAGGGGTCGTACGAGGTCTACCGGCGCGGCGGCCGGTTCGATCTCGTCATGGACAATTTGCGCGCGTTCGTGCGGCTCAAACGCGAAACCAACAGTCCCTTTCCGATTCTCAACTGGGTGTACCTGATATTCGCGCACAACGAGGATCGCGTCGAGGACGCGCGGCGGCTGGCGCAGGAGATCGGAGTGGACCGGTTTGCGGCGCGCGGCGGACTTTACGACGATCCGAGCTGGGCGCCGAGGCAGGCGCAGCCGGTGCCGTATCTGGCGCAGGAGCCCGATCGCTGCGTGCACTTGTGGAAGAAGGCGGTGTTTCACTGGGACGGGGGCGTGGCTTCCTGCTGTAACGGCTTTCACGAGAAGGACGATTTCGGCGCCTGGCGTCCGGGTGCCTTCGGGCGGATCTGGAACAACGAGAAATTCGTGGCGGCGCGCCGAATATGGACGCAACCGGAATCCCCTTTGCCGGAAGGCCATTTCTGCGTCGACTGCGAGTGGGTGCGTATGTATCGCCGCCTGCCGCCGCGCGGGGATCGCCTCGCCGGCGCGCCGAGATCCTCCGGGGGCGGCGAGGCGATTGGCGAATAGCTCCTTATGAACACCGGCTCCGTGTCTTCCCGACGCGGTACCGCCGCTGCTGCCGGGTCAACCGGGCCAGGGGTGACGGTCCGGGAGGAAAGACCGCACTGATTTGCGATTTCCGCGTTCGCGTGGACGGTGCGAAGAAATCGGATGGGGAGGGCGAGGCTCCAGCCGAGCCGTCCTCAGACCGTCACGGCTGGGCTGGAGCCTCGCCCTCCCGAAGGCATGGTTGATCAGGCCATTGGGTGGCGGGCGCCAGCCTGCTCTGAGCCTCGAAGAGTGTCAGAGCTTAGGTCCTCTTCGAGATGGCGGGGGCGGTCAGTCGACCGGGGGGTACTTTTGCAGCTTGCGTTGCAGCGAGCGCCGGTGGATGCCGAGGCGACGTGCGGCCTCGGAGATGTTGCCGCCGCAGTCTGCCAGCACGCGCTGGATGTGTTCCCACTCGGCGCGGGCCAGCGACGGCGTGGTGAACTCGGCCGGTGGGGTGTGCAGCGGAGGCGCGTCGCCGCGGGCGAAAGCGGCGAGCACGTCGTCGGCGTCGGCTGGCTTGCTCAGGTAGTACACCGCCCCGAGGCGCACCGCTTCGATGGCCGTAGCGATACTCCCGTAACCCGTCAGCACGACGATTCTGGTGGCCGGGTCGATACGGTGCAGTTCCCGGGTCAGTTCGAGGCCCGAGCGGCCCGGCATGCGCAGATCGACCACCGCGTACTCGGGGGAATCGGCGCGCGCCAGTTCGACGGCGTCGTCGTAACCGGCGGCGACCCGCACCTCGAAGCCGCGGTCACGCAGCGCGCGCGCCAGACGCTCACGGAAAGCCGCGTCGTCATCGACGACCAGGAAAGAAGGTCCGCCCGCGCCGCTTTCGCTCATGCACCCGCTCCCTGAACGATTGCGACGTCGCCGCAATCCGCCTTTGCCGCGGCGGTTGCAGGCAGGACCATGATTACCGTCGTGCCGGCTTCGGCCGCGGATGTAATGTCGAGGCGGCCGCCGACTTGCGAGATGGTCGTTCGCGCCAGGTAGAGCCCGAGGCCCATTCCATGTCCGGGCGGCTTGGTGGTGAAAAACGGCTCGCCGGCATGACGCAGAACTGCCGGCTCCATGCCCGGGCCGTCGTCCCGGACGACGAATTGCCACTCCGCCCCGCGGCGCGCAACGGTGAGCCGCACCGGGGACGACGGCGGCGAGGCCTGCACGGCATTCTGCAAGACGGCCCGCAGGGCCTGGGCGACCGCATGCACGGGCACGGAAATCGTCGCCCGCGCGGTTTCCGGCGGCAGCGAGACCTCGCAGCGGCTGGCTGGCGGCAAGCCGTCGATCGCCTCCGCCACCAGTCGATCGAGAGTCACCGGCGCGGGCGTCTCGCCGCCGTCCGCCGCCATGCGGGTCAGGATGTCGCGGCAGCGGTCGACCTGCTGGCGAATCAGGCGGACGTCGCCGAGGGTGACCGCATCCGCTCCGTCGCGCGCGAGCTGGCGGTCGAGCTCCTTGGCGACCACGGCGATCGTCGAAAGCGGTGTCGCCAACTCATGGGCCGCACCGGCGGCGAGCGCGGCCAGTGACGCGAATCGCTCGTTGCGGGCCGTCCGGGTCCGCGCCTCGGCTAGCTCGGCGTCACGCCGGGCGAGGGCGCTCGTGATCTGCTGCACGAAATAGACAATGAACCCGGCGGCCACCGCAAAAGCGACCCACATGCCCACCAGGTGAAGGCGCAGGTGGTCGGGTTGGTGGCCGGCATGGCCGTCCTCCGGGGGGTTGCCGGGGACGAGGAACAGCATGCCGTACGCGCCGAGCGCAACGGCCAGCACCAGCCATGAGGCGCGGCTACGCAACACCACCGCCGCAAGGGTTACGTGGACGAGATAGAGGAACGTGAACGGGTTGACGGCGCCGCCCGTGAGATAGAGCAGGGCGGTCAGTGCGGCGGTGTCGGCGACGATGAGGCCGGTGAGCGCCCGCGGCGGAACGTGCGTGCGGGCGCGGGCCCAGCGAGCGCACGCAACGTTCGAGGCGGCCTCCAGGCCGATCAGCGCGAAGATCGGGACCAGAGGCAGAGCCAGGCGCATCGTCGCCTCCACGGCGAGGATGAGGACGACCTGCCCGGCAATGGCTACCCAGCGCAGGCGCAGGAGCCAGCGCAGGTTGATCGTCTCGATATCCGCCGGCGGAGCAAGAGGCGTCGCGCCGGCGACGGGCGGAAGTTCCATCGACACCGAGTATTTTCCGCGCGCGGCCGGAAGGCCAGGGGCGAGGGCGGTCTTCCTGCGGCGTTTTGCCGCATCGTGCGCCCCCGGAGGGCTGGCTAGAACGGCCAGGCTATCCACCCTCTGGAAGAATAAATGAAACGCGGGGCAGGGGATACTGACCGGAGAGAACACGCGGCGGCCTCCATGATCGAGACAGTATTCCGCCTTTTCCGCTTCGCCGTGAGGCGTGTCATCGGTCCGCAGCCGGTCCTGCACTCATATGTCTTCCGCGCCCTCGGAGTCGGACTGCTCGCAGCCGGCATCTTGAACCCGCAGATGGCGCCCGCGTGCGACATGTGCGCCGTCTACACGGCGACCGGGGCACAGGTGACCCGGACCGGGTTGAGGATCGGGGTGGCGGAGCAGTACACCCGCTTCAGCACCCTGCAGGAAGGGGGCGGTGCCGTGCCCAACCCGGACGGGGAATTCATCGACAGCTCGATTACGCAGTTCGTCATCGGCTACGTCCCTTCGCCGCGCTTCGGCTTACAGATCAACGTACCGTACATTTACCGCGGATACCGCCGCGCCACCGACGACGGCGCGGTCAATGGACATGTGACCGGAGCGGGCGACCTGTCACTGGTGGGGCACGCCGTGCTCTACGAACACGTCGACGTTCGATTGCTCGGTCAAGTCCTGATGTACGGCGGCCTGAAGCTGCCCAGCGGCAGCACGGCAATGCTCGGAGAAGAGGTCGAGCCGGCTGTTGACCCGTGCGCCGGCATTCCTCCGGAATTCTGCACCGCGCGCCGGCCGACCCCGCGCCACGGCGGGGGCGGGGTACCGAGCGGCGTACACGGCCACGATCTCACCCTCGGCACCGGATCGGTCGACGTCATTCTCGGGGCCAGCACGTTCTGGGCTTACGATCGTTGGTACGCAACGCTCAACACGCAGTACATCCTGCGTACCGTCGGCGCCTACGACTACCAGTACGCCAACGAGCTGAGCGTCGCCGGCGGTCCGGGCGTGTTCCTGATCACCGATCATCGATTTACGCTTGGCGTTCAGGCCCTGATCGGCTGCGATACCAAGGGTAACGACAGCATGGCCGGTGTGACGCAGGGCGACACTGCCCTGACGGCACTCTACGTCGGACCTGGCCTGCGGGTCACGTCGGGGGTGGCCTTGAGCGGCGAGGTCGCCGTTGACGTGCCGGCGATCGAGAACAACGCCGGCCTGCAGCTCGTTCCGGATTACCGTGTTCGCGGTGCCACGATGCTGCGGTTCTGAGCGTCGGCAGGTCGCGTCGGACCGGGGACTCGGTTCGGCTCACCAGGAGCCTCGCCCTCCCCGTCTAATTTCTGCGCGTTGTGGGCGCAGACTCGGAAATCAATGGCCGCTCGGTACCAGTGCCAGCAGCAGGGCGACAAGCACGATGCCGAGCAGGAAAGGCACCACGCCCAGCAAGGAGCCGCGCCAGCGGGCGTGGTGCAGCTCCGGGATCAGGTCGGACCCGGCGATGTAAATGAACATGCCGCCGGTGGCCGCGAGCAGCCACCCGAGGTGCGCGGTCAACCAGGCCTCGAACAGGAAGCACGACGCGGCGCCGATGACGGCGGCGAGACTCGACAGGAAGTTGAGGGTCAGCGCCATGCTCTTGCTGAACCCGCCGCTCACGAGGACACCGTAGTCGGCGACCTCCTGGGGAATTTCGTGCGCCGCCACGGCCACCGTCGTCGCGACGCCCACGGCGGGGTCGACCGCAAAGCTGGCGGCGATGGCAATTCCGTCAATGAAGTTGTGCAGACCGTCGCCGACCAGAATCAGGTAGCGCGACGCCACGGTGTGCGTCTCCTCGTGCTCATGGAAGCCGTGGAGATAACGCTCGAGGAGGAAGAACGCGACCATGGCGACGAGACAGGCCGAGAACACCGACCCGTCGGGCCCCGCCCGGGCAGCTTCGGGTAGCACCTTCAGGAAGGTCGATGCCAGCAACACCCCGGCGGCAAAGCTGAGGGACAGGATCTCGAGCCGCGGCGTCCAACGCGTGAACGCAAATAGAATTCCGGCGAGGGAGATCGCGCTGACGACCAGCGTGGCGAGTAAGGAGTTGGCGAGCGCCGACATGCGAGGACAACCAGCCGCGTAGCAATACGTGTAAAACCATGTTGCATGCAACGCCGGGTCGGCTCAGGTCGTCCGGCAACCGCCAGTGCCGGTGGCGTAACCCGCCCGTTCCGCCAAATCGCCGTCGGGGACAGCCCGGGCCGCGGCCGAACGGAGACCGAACGCCCGTTCGCGCTGGCGTGGCATTGCACATGCTAATTGCCGTGGGGCTGCCTGTAGCGAATGGGCGAGCGGGTGGTTCCGAGGATGGAGGCATGTCGAGGGCCCTTGCGAAATTGCTGGCTTCCGTCGGGCTGTTTGTCGGGGCGGTGTCGATTTCCGCGACCGCCATGGCCGTGTGTGCCGGCGACATCGACGGCGACGGTCAGGTGTCCGTCGACGAGCTGATCGTGCTTGTCCGCAACGCCACTGAGGGCTGCGTGCCCGGGGTGCCCTGTGCCGGCGACATCGACGGCGACGGGGCGGTTACGGTGGACGAGCTGATGGCAGCGATTCGCAATGCGCTCGAAGGTTGCCCGCGTCATCCGACCGCGACCCCGACCGCGGCGCGATCGGCAACTCCGACGAGCACGCCGGGATGCGAGGACATCAACCTCTGCCACTTCATTCGCAGTCCGGGGTTCTGGAAGAACTACCGCAACCATATGTCGGACGCGCAGTTCCTGGCCATTCTGCAGGCGACTGGGGACTTCGGCGGTCTGAGCGTCGCCCAGGCCATGGCGATTCTCGAAGACACTTCGAACCAGTACATGAGGCACCTGCTGGCGGCGGAACTCAACGCCGCGTGGAATGGCGACGTTCACGACCCCGCTCCCGGTGGCCAACTCGGCGATGGGGTCTACAGCAACCCGGCGTACCCGGCCAGTACCTTGAACGGACTCACGGTTAACGAGATTAACCACATTGCCTTCGTCACACCGTCCGAGGATGCCGGTTCCGACCTCGTTGCTTATGTTCTGTACGTCGGCGCGGGCGGGGAAGGCGCCTCGAGGACCGCGTGTCTCGTCAAGCCGCCGCAGTGCATCACGCCGACCCCGACCCGATCGGCGACGAGGACCGGCACGCGCACGTCCTCGCCGAGCCGGACACCCACGGCCACGAGCACGAGCACCCCGAGTCCGACCGCGAGTCCAACCCTGGCGCCGACCGCTACGCCTTCGCCAGGCGCCACCGCGACGCCGATCTTCACTGCTACGACCAGCCCTACCGTCACCGGGACCCTAACTCCGACGCATACCCCGAGTCTCACCGCGACCCGGACGGCGACCCGGAGCAGAACGCCCACGCGCACCCGCACGCCAACGGCTACGGTCACTGCCACGGCCAGTGTGACCGCGACAACCACGTGGACCATGACGGCGACCGGCACACCTTCCAGAACGGCGACAGGTACGCCGACTTACAGCGCGACAGCGACTGCGACCGGGACCGCCTCGGTGACGCCGACCAGGACCGCGACGACGACACCGACGCGCACGGCGACCAGGACGGCGACGCTTACGGCGACGGCGACGGCGAGCGCGACGGCGACAGCGACGGTCACGGCCACGAGGACGGGGACGCGGACAGCGACGGCGAGCCGGACGGCAACCCGGACCGCAACTGTCACGTTGACCCCGACCGCGACGGCAACGGCGACGCGGACGGCAACCGTCACGGCGACATCGACGCCAACAGCGATCCCGAGCGCGACGCAGAGCGCGACCGCAACGGCGACAAATACGGCAACACCGACCGGAACCGCGACGTTGACGCCGACGCCATCGGCGAGCCGAACGGCGAGTCGGACGGCGACCTTCACCGCGACCCCGAGCGCGACCGCGACACCCAGCCTGACGCCAACTCGTACGGCGACGTCGACGTTAACCGCGACCTCGACCCCGACCTCGACAGGGACGTCGATGCCGACCCGTACGGCAACGCCGACCGAGACGCCGACCACGACCCCGATGCCGACGGCGACGATGACGTCGACCCGAACGGCGACGCATACGCCGACAGCGACCCCCACGGCAATCCCGACCGAGACCGCCACCTCGACACCGACGGAGGTGGCAACGCCGACCGCGACAGCCAGTGCGACGGCGAGCGGGACCGTCACCGCGACGGTCACGCCGACCGCATCGGCGACTCATACGGCGACGTCGACGTTGACCGCGACGCCGACGGTGACCCTCACTGTGACCCCGACTGGGACCGCAACGTTGATGCCGACCGAGACGCCGACCGAGACGGCAACCGCAACGCCGACGGCCACGGCAACGCCGACGCCCACCGCACCGGCGACGCCGTCCGCGACTCAGACAGCGTCGTTCACGGCGACCTCCATCGCAACGTTGACGCCGAGCGCGACGGCGACCCCCAGCGCAACGCAATCCCCGTCGTCCACGCCGAGCGGGACCCCAACCGCACCGCCGACTGCTACGGCGTCGCCCCCGCCCACGGGCACGAGTACTCCGACGTTCAGCCCCACCGCATCCCCGACCGATTCCCCGACGGCAACCCCGACGGCGGTACCCAGCTCCACCCCGACGACAAGCCCGACGGCCGTGCCGACGCCTTCCGTCACGCCGACCGCGAGCGCCACGGAGACCCTCTCCCCGACAGTTACTCCCACCGCCACGGCGACGGCCGCGCCGAGCTTGACCCCGACCGTAAGCGCAACGACGACACCGACGCTCACCGTGACGGCGACGACGGTGCCGAGCGCCACGCCGAGCGCGAGCGCGACCCAGAGTGCGACGGCTTCCCCAACTCCGTTGCCGTCGAGCACGCCGACGGAGAGCACGGCTCCCACGGACACGCCGACCGGAACGCCAACGACGACCCCGACGGCCGTCGATACGCCCACGGGCACGGCGACGCCGACGCCAAGTCAGACGCCCACGCTCAGCCAGACACCACCTCCCAGTCAGACACCGACCCCCAGTCCGAGTGTGCCGCCGACGTCAAGCCCGACCGCGAGTCCCTCTCCGTCGATCACGGCGACCCCGATCCCGAGCTCGACCCCGACCGTGACGGGGACGCCGACCGCAACGCCAACGCCGGGTGCGCCGGTCTTGCAGATCGTCAAGACCTCGGAGTCGGAAGTGTCCCCGGGTGCCGTGCTGGTGTACACGATCGCGTTCGCCAACATCGGCAGTGGAACCGCCACGGGTGTGGTGATTACCGAGACCGTGCCGGACCACACGAAGTTCGAGGCCGGCGCCGGCACGCCGGGATGGAGTTGCCCCGACGGCAGCTTGCCCGGCACCACCTGCACGCACGGCGTCTCGGACCTGCCGCCGGGCGCGGGCGGCTCGCTGCTTTTTGCCGTCCGGGTCAACAATCCCGCGGGCGCCGTGGCGATCCGCAACAACGTCGTCATCAGCGACGAGGAGGGCGGGGAGAGCAGCGGTGGCGACTCCACGATCGTTCGCGGTTCGGCGCCCGTGCCGCTCTTGAGTGCGCGGGGTATCCTGGCGGCAATCGCGGCCCTGGCAGTGGTCGCGATCGTGGGCCTGCGCCGCCAGCGGCGCTCGGCGGGTTGACGCCGGCAGTCCCTGGTGTTTCTCATTGGCGCCGGGCCGGAACGCGGCCACGTTGCGTGCGAGGAGAACCCGGATGCCGTTGCAGCTTGGGGCGGTCTGCGTGAACGGGCGGTGGTGCGACTCCGATCGGCCGGCTGCGGGGGAGCCGGCCGCATGGTGTCGCCGGGTGCCGCTCGGCCGGCGCGGTGCGGTCAATGCGTTCTGCATGGGCCGGGGGTACTGATGGGATCGACGAATCCAGACGGACCGCTGGTGTGGGTCGACCTGGAGATGAGTGGGCTCGACCCCGACCGGCATGCGATTCTGGAGATCGCGACGCTGATCACCGACGCCGAGTTGGCGGTACTTGCCGAGGGGCCGGTGATCGCCATTGCGCACCCGGCGCCGACGCTCGAGGCGATGGACCAGTGGAACCGCGAGCATCACGGCGCCTCGGGCCTGACGGCGCGGGTGCTGGCGTCGACGGTGTCGGTCCAGGCTGCCGAAGAAGAAACGCTGGCGTTCGTACGGCGCCACTGTTCCGAGCGGCAATCGCCCTTATGCGGCAACTCCATTCACCAGGACCGACGGTTTATCGCTCGCTACATGCCGCGCTTCGACAACTACCTCCACTACCGCAACGTCGACGTGAGCACCGTCAAGGAACTGGTCCGTCGCTGGTACCCGCAGGGTCCGGCGCTGCCGGAAAAGAAGCACGCGCACCTTGCCCTGGACGACATCCGCGAGTCGATCGCCGAGTTGCGCTTCTACCGCGAGAACTTCTTTCGGCGCTGAGAGGCCGGCAATGATCGCTTCGTCGGTTCTACCGTTCGTCGAGGAGACGTGGCATCGCAGCATAGTCCCCGCGCTCGAGGACTACATCCGCATCCCCAACGAATCGCCCGCCTTCGACCCCTTGTGGCGGGAGCACGGGCACATGGACCGTGCCGCGGAGCACGTCGCCGGATGGATGCGGACCCACGGGCCGCCGGCAATGCAGCTCGAAGTTGTGCGTTTGCCGGGGCGCACGCCGCTGGTCTTCGCCGAGATTCCCGGGTCCGGCGAGGAGACCGTGTTGTTGTACGGGCATCTCGACAAGCAGCCGCCGATGGCAGGATGGCTCGAAGGTCTGGGGCCGTGGACGCCGGTGATCAGGGAGGGGCGGCTCTACGGTCGCGGCGGCGCCGACGACGGCTACGCGGCGTTCGCGGCGGTCACGGCGATTGCCGCCCTCGAGCAGGCCGGAGTGCCGCACGCCCGCTGCGCGATCGTCATCGAGGCTTGCGAGGAGAGCGGCAGCATCGACCTGCCGTGCTACATCGATCGCTTGCAGGCTCGGATCGGCACGCCGAGCCTGGTTGTCTGTCTCGATTCGGGTTGTGGCAACTACGACCAGCTCTGGATCACCACCTCGCTGCGCGGCCTGCTCGCGGGGACGTTGCGTGTGTCGACGTTGACCGAGGGTGTGCACTCGGGAAAGGCGAGCGGCATCGTACCGTCGTCGTTTCGAATCGCGCGGGGACTGCTCGAGCGTCTCGAGGACGCGCGCACGGGCGAAATTCGGCCGCGGGGTTTGCACGTCGAAATCCCGGCCGAGCGGCGCGCTCAGGCGAGGGACGCCGCGGCGGTTCTGGGTGGCGGCCTCTTTGCGGAGTTCCCTTTTCAGCCCGGCGTGCGACCGGCGGCGAATGACGTCGAGGAGTCGATTCTCAATCAGACCTGGCGGCCGCAACTGGAGATCGTCGGGGCCGAGGGCCTGCCGGGCCTGCAGCGGGCGGGAAACGTGCTGCGACCGTTCACGTCGTTGAAGCTGTCTCTCAGGTTGCCGCCCACGCTGGACGCGCAGACGGCGGCGGCGGTGATGGCGGGTTTACTGACGGAGGAGCCGCCGGCGGGAGCCCGGGTCGAATTCGAACCCGAACAGGAAGCCGACGGCTGGAATGCGCCGCCGGTTGCGGCCTGGCTGGCAGCGGCGGCGCAGACGGCCTCTATCGAGGCGTTCGGTCGTGAGGCGTGTTGGCTCGGCGAAGGGGGCACGATCCCGTTCATGAGTATGCTCGGCAAGCGTTTTCCGATGGCGCAGTTCATGATCACCGGGGTCCTTGGACCCAGGTCGAATGCGCACGGTCCCAACGAGTTTCTGGACCTCAGCGCCGGAGTCAAGCTGACGGCTTGCGTGGCTGCGGCGATCGCGGCGCACGCCGCCGCGCACGGGGTTCCATGCTCGGAGACCGGCTGAGTGCTCTGGTTCATAAATTCGCCAACGTATTCTGAATCATGCGACCCGCTAACCCCTCGACCCGCTCACCCTTCGACCGGCTCACCCTTCGACCCGCTCACCCTTCGACCCGCTAACCCCTCGACCCGCTCACCCTTCGACCCGCTCACCCTGAGCCTGTCGAAGGGTGCGCCTGCCGAAGGGTGAGCTAACCGGCCGACATGGCCATAGCCCCGACGTCGGTGTAGAAGAAGCGCAAGATGTCGTTCTGGGTTTATCTCCTAAGATGTGCCGATGGTTCATTCTACGTTGGGCATACCGATAACCTCGAGCAACGAATGGAACAGCATCGGTCGGGCGAGTTGGGAGGCTACACCAGCACGCGCCGCCCTGTTGATCTCGTCTACTCAGAAGAGTTTTCGACTCGCGACGAAGCATTTGCTGCGGAACGGCAGATCAAAGGTTGGAGTCGCAAGAAGAAGGAGGCTCTCATCCGCGGCGACTGGGAAGAGATCAAGCGGCTTGCACGAGGGCGCTCCAGAGAACGTCACCCTTCGACGAGCTCAGGGTGAGCGGGTGCGGATAGGTCACCCTTCGACGAGCTCAGGGTGAGCGGGTGCGGATAGGTCACCCTTCGACGAGCTCAGGGTGAGCGGGTGCGGATAGGTCACCCTTCGACGAGCTCAGGGTGAGCGGGTGCGGATAGGTCACCCTTCGACGAGCTCAGGGTGAGCGGGCGCGGATACGTCACCCTTCGACGAGCTCAGGGTGAGCGGGCGCGGATACGTCACCCTTCGACGAGCTCAGGGTGAGCGGGCGCGGATACGTTGCCATACCTATGCCGACGAGTACTAAGTAGTTTACCGGAGCATGAGTTCGGCTGCGCCTCGACGCGAAACGGCCGGGCGCCGTTTGCCCGGCGGAGGTCCGGCTTTTCGCGGGTTGTCGCGGAGGGTTGGGCGACCGACTCCCGTGCCGGCGGCGAGGGCTTGCCGGTCGCAGAGACCCGAATACTTCGCCATACTTGTGGCGAACTCGATTCGAGGAGGTAGCAATGCAGCATGCTCCTGGTTTTCTGCGGTTGGTGAACGAGACGCGGGCTCGGGTCCGCGAGTGCGGTGTTGCCGACGTCAAGGCGATGCTCGACCGCGGCGAGAAGTTCCATCTGATCGACGTGCGTGAGGAAAGCGAGTGGGCGAATGGGCATCTGCCCCAGGCTCAGCACCTCGGCAAGGGAATCATCGAACGCGATGTCGAGGCCAGGTTCCCCGACCCCACGGAGTGTCTGGTTCTCTATTGCGGCGGCGGGTACCGTTCCGTGCTTGTTGCCGACGTCCTGCAGAAAATGGGTTACACGGACGTTACTTCGATGGACGGCGGGTGGCGCGACTGGGTTGGTGCCGGTTACCCGGTAGTGCGGGACTGACGCCGGTCCGTCTGCCTCGCCGTCACGCTGCCGGGTCCGGGGCCTCGCCCGAACCGTGCCTGCCGCTTCCGAGCACATCCGCTTACCGGTTGACATACAGCGTCCGCCCGGCCAGTGCTGTCGGGATATGCGATACGAAGGCGCGGCCGTAAGAAGACTGGCGCTGCTGTGTGCCCTGACGGTGCTCGGGGGCTGCGGCGACAACGACGGGGTAACGGTACCGAGCGGGCTCGCCGCGGCGCAGCCGGCCAACTACACCGCTCGCGGTAGTGTGGGGCAGGTGGCAGTCACCGACGCTGAGCCGGGAACCGCGCTGGAACTGCTCGACGCGGCCGAGCGTGTCGTTGCGACGGGGACGACCGACGGGGAGGGGACGCTCCTGTTTCGCGCCCTCCCGCCGGGTGCGGGGTACGTCGTCGTCAGCCGTGACGACACCGGGCTGCGGGCTTCGGACCGGGTCGCGGTAACCACGGCATCGGAGGTTCCCGATCCGAGCTTTTACGCGCAACAACGGCTCGGCGCCGGTTACGGGTACATACAGACGCGCGACGGCACGCTACTGGCCGTGAATGTCATTCTGCCGGGGCCGATCGAGGATGGGCCTTATCCGACCGTGGTCGAGTATTCGGGGTACGATCCCGCCAACCCCGATCAGCCGCAACCCAGCAGCCTCATTGCCAGTGCACTCGGTTTCGCCGCGGTGGGAGTGAACATGCGGGGCACGGGGTGCTCCGGCGGCGCCTTCTCGTACTTCGAGACGCTACAGTCGACCGACGGCTACGACGCCGTCGAGATCGTCGCCGCGCAGCCCTGGGTGAAGGGCGGCAAGGTGGGGATGGTCGGCATTTCGTACCCGGGAATATCGCAGCTCTTCGTGGCGCGTTTGCAGCCCCCGCACCTGGCTGCGATTGCGCCGCTGTCCGTCGTTGCCGATCCGGGACGCGGCACGCTCTATCCGGGCGGCATCCTCAATGACGGCTTCGCCATCGACTGGGCACGCGGGCGGATGAGCGACGCGGCTCCCGGCGGTCAGCCCTGGGCACGCAAGCGCATGAATGCCGGTGACCTGACGTGCATCGCGAATCAGCGGATGCGCGGCCAGAACGAAGACCTGATCGCGATGATCGGGCGTAACGTCCACTACGACCCGACGGTTGCAGATCCGTTGTCGCCGGTGACGTTTGTCGACCGCATTGCCGTTCCCGTCTTTCTTGCCGGCGCCTGGCAAGACGAGCAGACCGGCGGCCACTTTGCGACCATGCTCGATCGTTTCACCGGCACGGACAGGGCCTTTTTCACTCTGGTCAACGGTACGCATGCGGACCCGCTGGGACCGGCGATATTCTCGCGCTGGTTCGAGTTCCTGAGCTTTTACGTTGCCAGGCAGATCCCCCGCCAGCCGGCTGCCGGGAGTCTCGTCCTGCAGGTGTTGGCGCGGGAGGCGTTCGGCGTGAGTCGGCTGCATATAGAACGCGACCGGTTCACGAACGGCCTCACCTTCGAGGAAGCGCGCGCGCGGTTCGAGGCCGAGCCGCGGGTGCGCATTCTGTTCGAGAACGGCGCTCTGGAGCCGCTCGGGGGACCGGCACCTGGATTCGAGGAGGGCTTTGCTACCTGGCCGGTGAACGGGGTGGAGCCGGCGGCCTGGTACTTCGACGCCGCGGGGAAGCTCGCTACCGAGCCGCCGGTGACGAGTGCCGGCGCGGACCGGTACTACTACGATACCGCCGACGCACAGCGCACGACCTTCAACGGTTCGAGCGATGCGGTATGGCGGGCACTGGCGCCGTTGGACTGGCGTCCGCTTCCCGCCGACAAGTCGGTGGCGTACGCGACCGAGCCGCTGGCTGCGGACCTCGTCATGGTGGGCTCCGGCAGCGTCGATCTGTGGATCAAGTCGACGCTCTCCGACGTCGACCTGCAGGTGACCCTGAGCGAGATTCGGCCCGACGGCCGGGAGATGTACGTTCAGAACGGCTGGCTGCGCGCCAGTCACCGGGCGCTCGACGAGGCCGCGTCCTCGTTGCTGCGCCCCGTGCGTACCGACCGGGCCGCCGATGCCCGCCCGTTACCGACCGGCGAGTTTGTGCTCGCGCGCGTCGAGATATTTCCGTTTGCGCATGCCTTCCGGGCCGGTTCGCGGATTCGCGTTTCGGTGGAGGCCCCGGGCGGCAGCCGGCCGTTATGGAAGTTCGCGGCCCTGCCGGGCGACGGCACGGCGACGGTGGCGGTGGCCCGTTCGGCTGCCCACCCGTCGCGCGTGGTGCTCCCCGTGGTACCCGATGCCACGATACCCACCGCCCTGCCGCCGTGTCCGAGTCTGCGCGGGCAGCCGTGCCGGGAGTACGTGGAGGGCGAGAACGCGGAGGGGGAGTGAGGGGGGCCTGAGGGAGTGGGGGCGTGAGGGGGTTATTCGTCTGCGGTCAGGCCGTATTTCTTGGCCCGGTAGCGCAGGGTCTGGCGGGTGGTACCGAGCGCGCGGGCGGCCGCGCTGGCGTTGTAATCGCTACGTTCCAGGGCGCTCTTGACGATGTAACGATCCATGTCCTCCAGCGACATGCTGCCGTCGAGGGGGATGAGCAGGCGATCGGAGGCTGGGGCCGGGGCCGGGGTTGAGGTTGCGTGGGTGCCCGGTAGCTGGAGCCACCTTTCCGGCAAGACGGCGCTGTCGGCCAGAAGCACGCAGCGTTCGATGACGTTGCGGAGCTCGCGAACATTGCCCGGCCAATCGTAGCGGCGCAGTGCAGTCCAGACCTCGGCGGGGATTTCGCGCACCGCCTTTCCGGAGCGGACGTTGTACTCGGCAACGATGGCCGGCACCAACTCGTCGAGATCCTGCAGGCGTTCGCGCAGCGGCGGCAGGGTGAGCGAAAAGACCGACAGGCGGTGGTAGAGGTCGGGGCGAAAGGTACGGTCGCGGACGGCATCGGCCAGATCGCGGTTGCTGGCGGCGACGATCTGAACGTCCACGACCACCTCTCGTTCGGAGCCGAGCGGCCGCAGGCGCTGGTCTTCGATCACTTTGAGCAGCTTGGCCTGGAGTTCGATGTCGAGTTCGCCGATTTCGTCGAGAAAGAGCGTGCCCCCGCTAGCCTGCTCGACGAGTCCGCGCCGGCGTCTTTGCGCGCCGGTGAAGGCGCCGGCCTCGTGGCCGAATAACTCGGATTCGAGCAGTTCTCGTGGCAGGGCTGCGCAGTTGACCTCGACCAGCGGTCCCGCGGTGCGACTGCCGCGGTAGTGCAGGATGCGGGTTACGAGACCCTTGCCGGTACCCGTTTCGCCGCCGATGATCAGGGCGCTGAACGGCACCTGCGACAGTTTGCGCAGGAACGTACGCACGCTCTCCGCCTGCGGGCTGGCGCCGATGAAGCCGTCGATGGGATAGGCCCGGTGCTGCTGTGCGGCCTGGTCCTGAAGCCGGCGTTGTGCGCGGGCGCTGCGGGCGGCGCCGGTGACGACGAGATCGAGCCGTTTCTCGTCGCAGGGTTTCTCGAGGAAATCGAAGGCGCCGAGTCGCAGCGCGCGAACCGAATCGGCGACGCTGCCGAACCCGGTCAGAAAGATCCATTCGCCGCCGTGCCCGTGTTCCCGAGTTTGGGCCAGCAGATCGAGCGAGTTTCCGTCCGGGAGTTGCATGTCGGCGAGCACGACCAGAGGCGCGAGTTCCTTGTCGAGCAGGAGTCGGCGAGCGTCGGCCAGGTTGGCGCACAGCTCGACTTCCCAGCCGTTGCGGCGGAAATGCCGCGCCAGCTCGGTGCCTAACAGCGCCTCGTCTTCGATGAGCAGCAACGTGTCCGTCATGGCTGAGTCAGTATCAACCGTGCCCGCACGCGATGGCGCGCGGCGCGGGCAGGTCGGTCACCGCCACGGGAACGGTGAGGCTCCGAAAATGAGGTGATGGTGTCCGAGGACGGCGCCGAACAGCACCAGCGCCAGGACGAAGCGCCAGAGTTTAATTTCGTCCAGTCGGAGCTGGTTGCGGCCCGATAGAATCGCAGCGAACGGCGCGTTCGAGGTAACCGCGGCAAAGCGTTCCCACTTGGCGCCGAAGCGCCGGGCGCGTTTGGCGTCGATCGAACGCGGGCCGATGTGGGCGAGGACGAGAAACGTAAGGAACAGGACCATCGAGGCGGCGTCGCCGTTGACCAGCAAGTGGGCCGCCGCCCAGAGGGCGACGCCCCAGAGGAAGGGGTGGCGGGTGACGCGCAGGATGCCTTGCGCCGGCTCGGGCTCATCGAGGCGGCCTTCGCCGCCCGCGGCGGTCGGGCTGGGGGTGGCGAGTCCGATCACGACGAACAGGAACGCGAAGAGCATAAGAACAAGCGCCAACCAGCGCAGCATTCCGGGCGGGGACCACAGGACGATCACCGGGGCTCCCCGGTAGGCAAGTATTACCCAGATAAGGCTCAGCAACGAGGCGAGCGAGAAGAGTCCCTGAAAGGATTTCTCTCCGAGGCGCGCGACCAGGGTGTCCCGCAGTTGCGAGCCCGAGACCAGGACGTGCAGCAGAACGAAGACCGTGCCAGCCAGGATCAGGTTGATCATGGCCCGTTCCTAACCCCGAGAGCGCTGCCGGGTCAATGCGCGAGCGCCGTGGCGCGTTCACCGCGGGGTCGGTCGGAGCGTTCGCCAGCCGAGCAGGGCAAGCATTATCACCAGCATGCCGACGCCGAGCCAGGATGCGGTCGGCGCCGCCGCGGGGCATTGCGGAGCGCCCGCGCACTGCGGATCGGCGCAGTCAGTAAGGCCGTCGCGGTCGTTGTCGATGCGATCGTTGCACGGCGACGGCGAGTTGGGGTCTTCGGATTCGTCGATCACTTCCGGTGGCGTTGGGGTCGGCGGAGGCGAGGTCGGAGTCGCCGTCGGCGATGCGGACGGTGGATGCGTTGCGGTGGCGGTCGCCGAAGGAACGGCGGATGGGGTTGTCGTGGTAGTCGCGATGCGTGTGGGCGTGCTGGTTGCGCTCGACGTTGGCGTCGACGTGCTTGCGACGGTTGGGGTCGTCGTCGGCGTCAGCGCAGTTGTGGGCGCGAGCGTCGGTGACCCGGTTGGGGTTGGCGAGGGGATGGCGGATGGTGTGGCAGACGGTTGGGGCAGGGTTGGGGTTGGTGGGACGCTCGGTGTCGGCGTCGGACCTCCGAAGGTCTCCACGAGGTCGATCGCCAGGTCCACGGCCGGGGTGGCTCCGTCGATTCTGATTGTGATGGCGCCGATACTCGCGAGGACCGCGGGGGTGGCGCAACCAGGCGCCGTTACGAATCCAGAGAAGGGCAGATCGTAAGTGTCGATCGTAAATGCCGTGTCGGCCGGGACCAACAGGGAGACCTGCGAGCAGGCACTGGCTCCTGAATAGATGGTTACGGAGATCTGCGCTCCGAGATCGCTGGTGGCGTGGAGTCGGATGCCGGCCTGGGTGCCGCCCGCGGTCAGGTCGACACCTCCGAGTCCCGTGGGATCCAACGCACTGGCACTGTCCGGGCCGTCGTAACTCACCAGGGCGTTACCCGCCGTAAACGAGCCCGAGGCGTACGTGCAGGTATCGGGAATGGCGGTGCCGACATCGAGTTCGACCGGGCCGGCGTTGTTGCTCGTGCGTTCGAGGAGCACGTCGCGGCTACCGCCGAGCAGGCCGCTCGATGGACCGGCAACGCTACCGCCGGTCTGGGCCGGACCCGCAGGCGGCCCAGAGATCTCCAGGTGTTGGCCGGTGCTGCAGGAATCGACGATGAGCGCCGCCGCCGTTCGGGTGCCGGTGAACGCTCCGGAGGCGGCTACCGTCATTGCGACGACCAGCGCATTGATCAAGGTCGCTCGCTTGCGGGACCCGCGGCGCAACGCGGTCGCTTTATGGCGCTTAACAAGGAGACTCCGGCCGGTCATCGCGGCAAACACTCCATGATGAGGTAGTCGCTGTCCTGCTTGGTTACCTTGCGCCCCACCTTGGGGTGTTTCGTGGTGACCGTGATCATCTTCCTGCCCGGGCGAAAGCCGCCGCCTGTGCTCAGCCGGAGCGGGACTTTGAAATCCGCGTACGTGGTACAGCGATCCTGTGCCGTCAGCGGTGGATCGAACTCGACGAAGCGCTGGCCGGGACGCACCCTGAGGACGCCGCCGATACCGAAAAGGGCGTTCTCGAGGGCCGTCCGATTAGCGACGTCGAGAGTCTTTGACGGTTGAACGCGTCGGAGGCGCACGGCAGAGACGCCTTTGGGCGGAAGTCCGAAGCAGGGTAGGCGTTGATCCTGAACGTTGAAGCAGAGCGCCACGTGGAACGTGCACATGTGATCGCCGGGCGGGCCAACGTCACAGGTCGGGTCGTCATCGGTGCACCGGACCATCACGCCGGGGAGGCCGCCGAAGCGGACCATGGGGGCGGCGGGAAAGCCGGTGCAGAACTCGTGATCGCAGTCGTTAATGCGGGTGTTACAGTACCCGGGAATCAGACGGTCCGTGTTCTTAAGGCAGGGGCTCGGTGTGCAATCGTTCTCGCACCCGTCGAGGGACACCGAATTACCGTCGTCACAGGACTCGCCGGAAGTGACGATGGCGTTGCCGCAGCGTGTTGCCGTGCAGTTGGTGTCGCAGCCGTCCCCGTTCACCGTATTGGCGTCTTCGCATTCCTCTGGCGGCTCGACGATGCCGTTGCCACAGACTGCCGCGGGCGTCGGTGTGCGGGTAGGAGTTCCCGTCGGTTGACCGGACGGCGTCAAAGTGGGTGTTGGCTCTGGAACGGTTTGGATCTGTTCGACGGAGAGGTCGGTCGCCCCGACCGCCGTTCCGTCGATGGTGAGCCTTATGGCGCCAACGTTGGTGAAATTGGCCGGTCCGACGCATCCCGGCCCGAGGCCGAAC
The DNA here is from genome assembly GCA_023150935.1 of Candidatus Binatia bacterium. Classification (NCBI taxonomy): domain Bacteria; phylum Candidatus Binatota; class Binatia (SeqCode); species Binatia bacterium. The sequence continues at coordinate 154,460 of JAKLJW010000001.1, forward strand.
TCGCCGTAGCGGAATTGCAGCCTGCGATTGTCAGCGGGAACCGTACTGGCAGGGGCCGGCAGGGTGCGTTGCGAGCAATGAGTGGCATCGCTCCAGACGGCAAGGGTCACGGCCGCCCCGAGGTCTGCAAACGGTAAACCGACCACGATCGACGAGTGGCTTCCACCCACGGTCAAATCGACGCCATCGAGGCCAGCGGCGTCGAGGGTATGCGGGTCGCCGTCATCGCCGTCGTAGGTTATCTGCGTGATGCCTCGTACCTGGCCTGCCGCGGCGTGACTGAAGGCCCCCGAACGGCTCATTCCGGCATCGGCCCTGAGAGTTCCGCTTCCCGTGGTAATCGAGAGATGGACGTCTCGTTCGCCACCGAGCAGGCCGCCGGCGGGCCCGTCCACGCTATTCCCGGAGGCACCGAGCCCGGCTTGCGAGACGGTCTGTGCGGTGTCGAACGCGTCGATGACGACTCCACCCGCCGGTACGGCGAGGAAGGTCGTCACCGCACCGAGAGCAAAGCGGACAACGCTCCAGAAACCGGCTGCGCGGTGCTTGCACGACATGAAGGCGTCCGAGAAGAACGGTCCTCCACTGTTTCTCCGCACGCCGGTGTTTTGTCAATCGCATAATGCCCCAATCCCCCGGGCCCTCAACTCCCCGAAGCCATCGGTAGCGTAACGGTTACGCAGGCGCCGCGTGCGGGCAGGTTGGCGAGGTCGATGTCGCCGCCGAGGTCGCGGGCAAAGCGTCGCACCATGGCGAGGCCGAGCCCGGTACCGCCTGCCCGGGTAGAGACGAACGGCCTACCGCCGGCGGCGAGCACCGGCTCGGGGAATCCGGGGCCTTCGTCGCTGACGCTCATACGCAAGCGCCCGGCGGTCAGGTTTGCGCCCACGACGATGGTCCCGCCGGACTCGGTGCTGGCGGCGACTGCGTTCAAGACCAGATTGAGAATCGCCTGTTGCAGGCGATCGCGGGGAAGCGTGACGAGGACGTCTGCGGGGACGCGGTTTTCCAACTTGACTGCGGATGGAATCTCGAAGCGCACCACGCCGAAGATGTCATCGACGAGGGCGGCGACCGGCACTTCCCGGGGGGGTTCGTTGTTCGGGCGCGCCGTGTCGAGCAACTGTCCGAGAAGCCGGGTCAGACGTTCCACTTCGGCAAGCACGAGATCCAGGCGCTCCGCGAGATCCGGGTCGGCGATCTCGGTTCGGAGGTTGGCCAACGTCATCTTGATGCCGGCGAGCGGATTGCGTAGCTCGTGCGCCACGAGGGCTGCCAGTTCGCCGGTGGCGGCGAGACGTTCGGCCCTGCCGAGACGTCGCTGTTGTTCGAGCAACTGGCGCGTTGCCGCGCGCACCTCTTCTTGCAGGGTTACGGCGCGAACCTGATGAGCGCGTTCCAGCTCGTCGAGACGGCGCACCAGCTCGTTGAATCGGCGGTGCAGTGGCAGCATCACCGGGTCAATGTCGTCAGCGGGTGCGGGGGAGAAGTCGCCGTCAGCCACCCTGGCGAGTTCGGCGCCGAAAGCCTCGATCGGAGCGATAATGCGGCGGCGGGCAAAGGGTACCAGAAGAATGCCCGTAGCGATGATCGCCAGCGGGGCGGCGAGCTCCAGTTGGAGCTGCCAGTTTGCGCCGGCCTCGAGGCTCCCGAGCAACTCGGCCTCGCCGGCGTCCTGTATGACCGCCAGTCGATGCAGCGCTGTGAGAGACGCAATAAGGGCTGGCGCCGGGGGCGGTGCGTCCTCGCGAATGCGTGCGTCAAGTTCGGCGAGCTGGGCGTGAGTTTCCGGGTCGGTCGCCAGAGCCTTCAGGGCTGCAAGATGTCTGGGCGCGTCCTGTCGCGCCCGCGATGCTGCCGGCTCCGGGCCCTGCATCGTGATCAGGGCTTCGGTCAGGGATACGTGTATCCGTTCGAACGCGTGCAGCCTTCGCAGGTCCGACACCGCGCCGCGCAAGCGCCGTTGCTCGTACAACGTGAGCCCGGCGGAAATGACAAGCGCCAGAACGATCAGAGTCAGGAACGTGAAGGTCGCCAACTGGATGCGCCGGAACAACGGAGGATACATGGTATTCCTCGGTTGCCGTTTCCGGTGGCCTCCTGTCAACCGGGCGCGACGGTAGTCTGGTCGCTCGCTGCTGTCTGTGGTTCCGATCCGGGGCTCGGTCGGGTGGCGTAGAGCGGTACGACGTCGGTGCTGCGCAACCAGCCGACCTCGCCGCCGGCGCGGGTAACCTGCACCCAATCGAGGAAGCGCCGGTCGATGTTCACGATGCCACCGGCGGCAATCGGCTTCTCGACCTGCGCCACCGCCGTCGGTACCGAACGTAGCGACGTCTCCGCAGCGACCATCGCCGCGTTGGGGGCAGACAGGGGGCCGTAGGTATGTAATGCCGTCGCGGCAGCGGCGAGCGATATGATCCCCGGCAACAGCGTTGCCGCGGCGCGGGCGGGTCGTAGCGGCTTTCCGCGATGCCGGCGGTAAAGTGCCAGGGCCGAAGCGCTCATCAGAAGTCCGGCACCAAGTGCCAGCGTGACCTGCCAACCGGCGGGCGCAAGCAGGGTCGCCAACCGGGCAGGGCCGGTGCCGCGCACCAACGATACGAGGCGGGAGTCTGCGGCCGGAGTCCGGTCGATGAAGGTACCCAGGTTCCAGCGTGCGGCGTCGTCACGCGGGTGCAGCAGGAACGCCGCTGTCGTCTCCGCCAGGGCGTGTCCGGAATTCCCGAGTTGCGCCTCGGCGAGGCCGAGGTTGTAGCGTGCGATCCAATCCGTCGGTTCCGCCGCAACGCGTTGTTGCCAGGCGTCTCTTGCGGCGGTGAAGTTACCGGACTGGTAGTCACCCAGCGGTCCCGCCGCGGCGGGACCGCTGCAGGCGAGGACGGCCACGACCACCGCGGGTGCGGCGGTGGCGAACAGATGCCGGGGTACAAAACTGCGCAGAACGTTGAAGCGTGGAAGGCCGGTATATCGTGCCGCGCGCAGCGCCCGGTCGCACCACTCCGGAGGGAGAGTACCATCCGGCGCGTGGATGGCCCGCTCGCTGTGCGTCCACAGTTCCGTCCATTCGTGTCCGGCGCTGGCGGATAAGGGGAGGCAGAGTGCGCGCCATGCCGTGCTCGTCGGGGCCTGGGTCGGCAATCCGAGAGCGCAGACGGTCGTTCGTTGCCAGTCGAGCAAGGCTTGCTCGCGGTCTTTGGGTGTTTGAGCGCGGCGCACGGCGGCAACCACGGAGGCGAGGCGGAGCGCGGCAAGGCGACGGGAACGCAGAGGGTCGCTTTCCCGGGCGCGCAGGGCGCCGAGCCGGAGCGTGAAGGCAGCGAGCAAGAGGAATGGCACGGCCAGCGCGGTGAGCAGGACCGAGGTCGTGAAGGGGGCAATGGCGCCTGCGCTGCCTTCGATCGGCCCCCGCGGCAGCCGGGTGACCGCGGCTTCTGCGACGGCCGGCGGTGCGGCGGGCGCGGCAGCCGGCGCCGCAACGGATTGTGCCTGCGCCGGTACGGGTCCGGGTTGCACGCCGATCGCCGGCACGGCGGCCTGGATGGTGACGTACTCGCCCTGGTCAGGATCGAAATAGACGAATCGAACCGGGTCGAGTTGCAGTTCTCCGGCCTCCGCGGGGATGAGCACGAGTTCTTCGGTTACCGAGCCCGTAAAGCGCTCCGACTCCGCGAATTCGGTCCGCGTCTTCGGCTTCAATGTGCGCGTGCCCGCCGGCGTTGTCCTTCCCGGGAGGTCGATCCCCGTCGGCCAGTTGCCCGTGCCGCGCAGAGTAAGACTCCACGTCACCGGTTCGCCGGCTTTGACGGTGCCGGGTGTCAGTTGCGAGTCGAGCGTGAAATGACCGACCGCACCGCTGAAGCCCGGGGGCGCCGGCTGCGGCAGCGGGCGCACTTCGAGGGCGACTGGCGCACTGGTGGCGGTTACCGTCCTTGTCGTTGCGGCCGCAAAGAACTCGGTGAAGATGTCGTCGGCGAAACCACCGGAGAAGAACCGGTCCTTGAACGCGTCGCCGATGCGGTTGCCTTCCCCGCGTACGCGCACCTCCTGAGCGATCTCGGGGAGAAAGCCGACTCCGGCGGCGGTAGCGGCGGCGCGTGAGCGGGAACGGATGGCGGGATTACCATTCACCGTGGTGCGTTCGGGCGCGCTCCAGGCGGTGGTTGCCGTGGTGTCGCCCTCGGCCTCGCGCCACTGCGGACTGCCTACGACCTGTCCGCCGCGGCTGCGGTCGGCAGTGATCAGGACTTCTACTTCGATGACCTCGCCGGCGTAGGGCGTCCGGGTGGAAGGGATGACCTCGATGCGAATACCGTCGGCACTTTGTCGTTGCGGTGGCTGCGGCAGCGGTAGGGATCCGCCGCTGCCGCGCTGAGCCGCTACTGGCATTGCCGCCAGGGCGACGATCGAGCCGATGGTTGCGGCGAGTGAAAGTTGCCAGCGGATGTGATTGAGACCTCGGGTCATCGCGTTTCCTCTCACCAGTCTTTTTCGCTCGGTGGCTGGACGGCGCGTCCTTCTGCCGCCTTCATGCGGTCGAACAGCACGGCCGGAGCATCGGCCCGGCGCAACGCCGCCAGGGCCTCCGCGGCGCGCGTCGCGGCGCCGGCGGTTGCGGGGTCATGGACCGTGCCGCCGCCGATCGTGGCTGCGGAGTCCGACTCGTCGGTGGCGGGGCGTCGTTCCTGACTGCCGGTCGCGGTAACCGATTGCGGCTTCTGGGCGGCGTCGTCGTGGTGGGCGTCGAGGTTGCGTGTGTCCGGCTCTCCCGCGCCGCCATCGGACTCTGCTTTCTCGGCCGCCGCTGCCAATTCCTCGGGCCTGGTCTCGTGACCTTCAGCCTCGAATTTCTGCGAAGCGGCCGACGTGGAGGGAGCACCGTTCGAAGTCGTGCCGTTGCGTTCCTGCGGCGGCGTTTGGGCGTCCTCGGCATCGCCGGCGGCTTGTGCGTTCCCTTCCTGGGATTCGGCTTCGGCGGAAGGGCGCGCATCGGGTTGCCCGGATTGTGTTCCGGACGCGGTCTCGCCCTGAGCGGGGTCTGCGGGATCGTCGCCCGCGTCGGCCGACGGCGCTGCGCTGGCTGAGGACTGTCCGGTGTCTTCCCGGCTTCCGTCCGAATCGGCCTGCCCGGGGTTTTCTTGCTCTGGCTCCGAAGGTGGAGGCGGCGCCAGCAATTGCTCTAACTGTCGTCGCAGGTCTCTCCAGTCCGCCGCCTGCGGGTCGAGTCGTTCGCCGTGCGCGACGGCGACGAGGGCGTCGGAGATCGTCTGGGTGCGTTCGCTCTCGGTGCGGGCGTTGCGCGGGGCAGCGCTTGCGTATGCGACGGTCGCTCTGGCCAGGTCGGCGTAATCCGGGGCAGCCGGGTTGGGCTTGATGGCGATGCGACCGACGGCGGCTTCCAGCGCTTCGCGTTCGGATTGGTCATTGGGGAGAGGCGGCAGGGTCGAAACGGTAGGAGGGGCCGTTCGACCCTGCCGCTCTGGGGGTGCGGCCCCGGCGGCAGAGGCGGACCGCGGGGACGCCCAGAGAGGGATAATGAGCAGCAATGCAGCGGCGGCTTGTGCCGGTCTTGCCGCGCCCGGACGCCGCAAGGTGCGTGGCAGCGTGAGGGTAATGGGGAACTCGAGCCACAGGCTGAGCAGACCGCAGAGTACGGCTGGCGCGAGGAACCACTGATAACGGTCCGGCTCGCGAGTCGAGCGGGTTTCGACGAACGCCCCGCGGTCGCCGCGCGCCACGGTTTCGGCGATCAGCTCCGGAATGTCGACCCAGGCAGCGGCGGTACGGTAAACGCCGCCGGTCGTCGTCGCGATGGACTCGAGCGAGGCGGGTTCCAGCCGCGAGAGTACGGCGGCCCCGGAAGCGTCTTTGACGGCGCCGCCATCGGCGGCCGGCACGAGGGCTCCGGCGTCGGTTCCGATGCCGAGAGCGATCACCTTGATACCACGCTGTGCCAGCGCGGGTACGGCGGTTTTCCAGGATTCGTCGAGGGCTTCCCCATCGCTGAGAACGATCATGTAGCGGTCGGCGGCGCCCGTGCTGAAGGCCTCGACGGCCGTGTCGATCATCTGCCCGAAGCGGGTGCCGCCCTGGGGAATGTACGACGGGTCGATCTGGGGCAGGAGCGCGCGCAACACCTCGGTATCGGCGCTCAGCGGGACTTGAACGAAGGCGCTGCCCGCGAACAAGAGCAGGCCGACGCGATCGCCGCGGACCTCGTCGACAAGGTTCTCGGTTAGCAGCTTGGCGCGGTCGAGCCGGGTGGGCGTGACGTCGTCGGCTAGCATGCTGCGGGAGAGGTCGAGCGCGACCAGAACCTCGCGGGCGTGCCGATAGCGAACGTCGTCGACCTGTCCCCACTGGGGTCGTGCCAGGGCGATGACGCCGAGGATTGCGGCGCCAGCGAACAGCAGACCTCTCCCGCGACGATGGCTCACGGGGGGGATTGCCGTGAGGCCGCGGCGATCGGCCCACAGGCGTGCGATACGGCCGAGCGAGGTGCCGTGTGCCGCGTGGCGCCGGTGGAAGATCCACCAGGCGTACACCGCGACGGCGGGAAGCAGCGATAGGGCGAGCGGCTGCGCGAAGGTCATGCCGGCACCTCCGTGCGGGCCGGTGCCGCCGACGCGAAGGCGGCGGCAAGCAGCAATAGCGCCGGCCAGACGAAATAGGGGAACATGTCGACGCCGCGGCGATGGGCCGCGGCATCTATGGCGATCGGATTGGCTCGATCGATCGCCGCAAAGGCGGTGTCGATCGTGTCGGCGTCCTCGGCACGGTAATAATGACCGCCGGTGGCCGTCGCGATGTTGACCAGGGTTTCTTCGTCGAGGTCGGACTGCACCGTTTGGTAGCCGACCTTACGACCGTCCTCGGAGAAGACCGGCATCGGCACGAAACCGGATTGGCCGGTGCCGATCGTATAGACCGGCACTCCTTCGCGGGCCGCCAGGGCAGCGGCATCGGCCGGCGATGTTACGCCGGCGTTGGTCGCGCCGTCGGTGAGCAGCACCACGAACCCACCCTGGCGTCGACCGCCGTCCGCGCGGGCGGGTTGATCGAGACGGGCGACGGCGAGGGCGAGAGCGTCGCCCACGGCCGTGCCGTCCTCGACGAGGCCGACGTGGAGGCGATTGACCTGCTGTGCCAGCCAGTCGTGGTCTGTCGTCAGCGGTGCCAGGGTGTACGCGCGCCCGCCGAAGGCGACCACGGCAATGCGATCGTTGGGACGGCGAGCGACGAAGGCGTCGATGACAGGCTTGACGGCCTCGATACGGCTGATGCGCCGGCCGGCGCGCTCGCCGTCTTCGGCGAGCATGCTGCCGGAGATGTCGATTGCCATGACGATGTCGTAGCCGTCCTGGGTGCGCTGCTCCTTTGGATCGATCCGCTGCGGTCGGGCGAGTGCGACGATCATGGCAGCTATGGCGAGGGTTGCCGCGACGGTGGCTAGGGGCGAACGGCGCGCGTCGTCGATGCCGGCCCAGCGGCTCGCGAAGGGAATGACGAACACCGGGCGCGCGCGCCGCGTTCGCAGCCGACTTACGAGCGGCAGGGCGAGAAGCAGCAGCAGCCAGGCCGGGTCGGTCAGAGTCCAACCGAAAAGCTGGGTCATGCGCGCACCGCCTGCATTCGGGCGCGGAATAGTCGCACCAGAGCGCCGAGCGTGTCGTCGGTCGTGGTCACCGTGAACGCGTCGATGGAACGTGGGAACAGGTGCTGAAAGAACGCATCACGCTCGGTCACCCAGTCGCGATGGCGGCGACGGCTCGAGCGCGAACGCGGGTCGATCGGCAGCAGATCGCCCGTGGTCGGGTCGACCGCGGTGAGACGGCCGCAGGCCGGCAGGTTGCGTTCCCACGGATCTTCGACGCGAGCGCCGATGACCTCGTATCGGCGCCGCAGCGCCGTCCAGGCATAGGGCAGTGGGCCCGGGGCGAAATCGCCGATCCAGAGCAACACGCTGTGACGCGGAAAGGCGAAGTAGAGCTGCTTCCAGTCCACCTGGACGTGGCCGCCGTCGACCAACTCCGGTACCGGCTGGCCGAGGAACTCGACGGCGGCACCGACGACGGCGCTGCGGCCGCGGGCCGGAGGTTTGACTGCCTGGCAGCGAGGGGTGGCATGCCAGAAGCCCACCCGATCGCGGTTCATTGCCGACAGCAGGGCGACGTAGCCGGCGAGTTCGAGAGCAACTTCGCGTTTCGTTCGGGACCCGGACCCGAACTGCAACGACGGGGAATCCTGAAACAGGATGGCGACCGTGAGTTCTCGCTCCTCGACGAACTTCTTACGGTAGGGCTCGCCGAGTCGGGCGGTGACGTTCCAGTCGAGGTCGCGAACATCGTCGCCCCAGGTGTAGCGGACCACCTGGTCGAACTCGCGGCCGCGGCCCCGGAATGCCGAACGGTAGCTTCCGCCGAGAGCGGAATCGGCCGACCGGCGCACCCGCCATTCGAGCTTGCGAAGTAGCGTGGTGGGCGACGGTGTCGAAGCGGTTGCGGTCATCGGCGGGGTGCGCGGTTCTTTGAGCCGGCGTTCCGTGCTCGGTGTTCGACGTTCCATTCAGATGCGCGACGATTCGCCGGTGGGTATCGGCGTGCGGGCGAGGAGTTCGCCGAGCACGCTGTCGGCGCTCAGGCGTTCCGCTTCGGCTTCATAGGTCAGTCCGACACGGTGGCGGCAGGTGTCGAGGAAGAGTTCCTGGACGTGCGCCGGGGTGGCGTAGGTGTCGTCGCGGACAAAGGCCAGCGCGCGCGCAGCCTGGACGAGGGCGAGGGTCGCGCGGGGCGAGGCGCCGAAGGCGAGGGGCCGAGGTCCGGTGCTGCGCGGACTTTCTGCGGCTCGCGCGATGTCGCGCGTGGCGCGCACAAGGGCGAGCACATAGCGCCGCAACGGCTCGCTGACGTGGATGCGGTCGACGCCGGCGCGCAGGGCGAGGAGTTCTGCGACGGAGGATACGGGGGAAAGTTGGGGCTGGGTGGTGATCTGACTCCAGCGCTGCAGCATACCCTGTTCGTCGTGTTCCGAGGGATAGTCGACAAGGAGCTTGAAGAGGAAACGGTCGGTCTGGGCTTCCGGCAACGGGTAGGTGCCTTCCTGCTCGACCGGGTTTTGAGTCGCCATGACGAGAAAGGGTCGCGGCAGCGGATGCGACTGGCCGCCGATCGTGACCTGACGTTCCTGCATGGCTTCGAGCAGCGCGCTCTGGACCTTGGCTGGGGCGCGGTTGATCTCGTCGGCGAGCACGAGGTTGGCGAACACCGGGCCCAGGTGGACGCCGAAGGTGCCGTTCTGCGGTTGGAACACCATGGTGCCCACGACGTCGCTGGGCAGGAGGTCCGGGGTGAACTGGATGCGCTCGAAATCGAGGCCCATGGTTGTCGCGAGGCTCTTGACCAACAGCGTCTTGGCGAGACCGGGCATACCTTCGAGCAAGACGTGACCGTCTGCCAGTAAAGCGACAAGCAGGCGCTCGACGATGGCTTCCTGGCCGACCACGGCCTTGCCGACTTCGGACCGTATGCGGTCAGCCCAGTCTTTCCCGCTGCAGAGGAGGAAGGTGTTGCGGACCTCGGCTTGCGCCGCTTCCGGGGTTGAGTGCGGTACCGCCGCCGAACCGTTCCCGTTGCCTACCATTCGTGTCTCCATGAGTTTCCTCCTCGTCCGAACCAGGGTGACCGGGAAGGTTGGCAAGCGGCGTGCCACGTTGCGCGGAAGCCTTGCTCCCGAGCGCAAGCCGGCGCGGAGTGGGTCGAGCAACCGGGGTATGGTTCAATTCGACCGTGGCGGGTGGCGGACATGGACCACCGAGTCCCAGGCGTTGCGTGAGGTTGCGGCTGGCAAGGCGAGTGCGTGCGGTTTGCCGCGATCCGACGTGAGTCGGGCCGCCTGACGGCGATGGGGACGGGGCGAGGCGTTCGGCCCGGTGGAATCGAGTTCGGGGGCGCGGGAGTTGCACCGGTGTGGGCCGGGCAGATATCAGGGTCGTTTGTGGCAAGAGCGGGGCAATTACGGCCGGAGGGCGGCCGCTGGTCCCTGGTGACGATGTTATGGACGGCCATCGTTCTGGGCGCCGTTGGACCAGTCGATCTGGCGGTGGCGAGCCCCGGTGCGGAGCCGGTCCTGCGGGTGCGTGAGTCAGCCGGGGCGGCGCTGCGGGGGTGGCCGGTATGGGCAGGCGTTCCGCTGCCGCGGGGTAGGTTACACGAGGCGGCGGCCGCGCAACTGCACGAGGTTGGGGGCCCCGCCGAGGGCGCGCAGGTGCCCGTGCAGGGACGGGTGCTCGGTCGTTGGCCCGACGGTAGTATCCGCTGGCTGGGTCTGGACTGGCAGACCGATCTCGCGCCGCGGCAGGAGCGGCAGTTTGCGCTGAGCTGGGACAAGCGGGTTGGGGCGGGGCGGGGTTCTGTGGGCGTGCGGCGGGTCCAGGTGCGCGATACGCCGCAGCGCGTCGAGGTCGATACCGGGGCGCTGCAGTTCAACGTGCCGAAGCAGACGGCTGGGTTCCTCGCCGACCTGCGTCTGACCGGACGCCCCGGCGTGGTGCCAACGGTCATTGGCTTCATGGACCTCGGGGGGGTGCGGCATGTGGCCCGGACGGCGGAATCGGTGGTGGTGACGGAGACGGGTCCGCTGCGAGTGCGCGTTGAAGTCCGAGGCGTATATGCCCCCGCGTTTCGTTATGTCGTTCGGATCGACGCGTATGCGGGCCAACCCTTCGCGCGGATTCTGCACACCTTCGAGCAACACGGGCCGGAACGGTACACGCCGCTCGGTCAGCTCGCCCTTGAATTCGGCTCGGTTACTGCGGGGGGGACGCCGTCGTACACGGTGGGTCGAGAGGACGGGGAGGCGTGGACGGGCGCGGTGCCGGATAGCGGGATCGTGATTGCGCAGGACGACAACGAGACGGGACGAGCCGCGGGGACCAGGTACGTCGGGCGTGCGGCGGGGTGGATAGACGTGCACGACGCGTCGGCCGGTGTGACCGTCGTCGGGCGTTACTTCTGGCAGGAGTACCCGCAGAGCTTCGCGGTGCGGGGGCGCGCGCTGACCTACAATCTCTGGGCGCCGGATGCGCCGCCGGGGATGATTGGCATGGGGGCTGCGAAGACACACGAGCTGGTCGTCCTGCTGCACGCGCGCGAGGCCCCGCCGCCGGCTGTGCTGGAGGCCGTCAGATCGCCGCTGGTCGCGCCGGTGGCGGGGAACTGGTTGGCGATAACCGGCGCGTTGCGCAATGCCGTGGTGCCGCAGGTGGCGTCCGAATTCCTGTCCCGGTTTGCCGCCGCGTACACACGCGTGGCGGCGCGTGCCGCAGTGGAACGGTGGGACGACGGCAACGCGGTGATCTGTGCCGACCCGGCACGTGAGCGGCCACGGCGCGGTTTCTATGGGATGTTGAACTGGGGGGACTGGAACTTCCCCGATTACCACGACTCGGTCAAAGGCTGCGACGCTTGGGGCAACCTCGAATACGACACCGCGCAGGTATTCGCCCTCGCCTACGCGGCGACCGGCGAGGCGCAGTACCGTGATGCCATGGTCGCGGCAGCTCGCCATTTCATGGATGTAGACCGCATCTACTTTCAGGACCGTCATCCGAACTGGGTGGGCATGAATCATCCGAAGAACCCTTTGCACTTCGCCTTCGAACTGGGCGGTGTCGATCTCGGTCACACGTGGAACGAGGGACTACTGTCCTACTTCACGCTCACCGGTGACGAGCGGGGACTGGCCGCTGCCCGCGGCATCGCCGATTACCTGACGACACGGGTTCGCCATGGGACAATCAGAGGAAATCCGCGGCAGTGGGGATGGCCGCAGGTGGCGCTCGTTGCGGCGTACGAGGCCACCGGCCACGTTCCGTACCGCGATGCGGCGTTGGCTTACGCACGCGGCGGAATGGCGGCGCACCCGCCGGGACCGATCTCGCACTGGAAGATCGGCATTCTCGCCGATGGGCTGAGTTACACGCACGCGGTGACGGGCGACCCCGACATCCTGGCGTGGTTGGAGAAGTACGCGAATGCCTGGAAGGCGCAACCGACACTGACCGATCCGCGTCTGCTCCCCGGGGCTGCCTATGTGGCCCGGCTCACCGGTGACGGTGCGATGCGTCGACGAATCCTGGAACGAGTTGCGGCGTTGCAGTTGGGGAACTGGGCAAAGCCTCTGACGATTGGCGGCCGCTCGGCCTTCAGGATACTGGCCCTCCTTGGCGCCGAAGCGTCGGCGTCGGGGCCCGCAGCGGATGCCGAGGCAACGGCGACCGTCCCGGCACCGGCACCGACGCCGTGGGCGCCTCCGTCGGGCCACTGGGAGGCCCCGACGCCCCCGGTGTGGGAGGCCACCGCGGCGGCGACCTGGCCGGTTCCGCAGCCGACGGCGACACCTGCCGAGGGGGCGAGCGGCGGCACGCCCAGTGCTCAGTAGCTCATGTGGTCGAGGCGGACCTTGCCGCGGAATACCCAGTAGATTCCCACCGTATATGCGGCAACCAGCGGTCCGCCGATGGCCGCGATGATAGTCATGGTGCGCAGAGTGCCCGGGGACGAGGCGGCGTTGTGCAGGGTTAAGCTCAGAACCGGATCAGTGGCGACGACGAGTCGCGGAAACATGCCGATACCGACGAGTGCCCAGAGGCCGAGGATGGTCAGGCACGAAGCGACGAATGCCGTTCCCGGCCGGCCGTGCCGGACTGCAAGGGGGATCCCGAGGACTGCCCCGAACGTGCCCAACGGCACAACGGCGAGCGGGGGACGCGCGGCAAACGGAGCGATCATGTGGGGCACGAACAACAGCGTCGCGAGTGTGGTGGTCGCGTAGAGCGTGACGAACGTCAGGATCGCCGGGCGAATCCACCGCGCGACAAGGGCCTGGGTGGCACCCTCGGTGCGCAGGGTGAGGTAAATCGTACCGTGCATCGTGAACAGGGCAACCGTCGTTGCGCCGACGATCAGAGAGTACGGGTTCAGCAAGTCGAAGAAGCTGCCGGTGTAGTCGCCGGCGACGTCGAGCGGGATGCCGGCGATGACGTTGCCGAGAGCGACACCCATGAGCAGCGCTGCCGTCGTGCTGGCGACCGAGAAGCTGACGTCCCAGGTCTGCCGCCAGGTCCTTCCGGGTTCCTTGCTGCGGAACTCGATTGCGACGGCGCGGAAGATGAGTGCGAACAGCAGCAGGATGAGCGCCAGGTAGAAACCCGAAAAGACGGTCGCGTAGACCGGCGGAAACGCCGCAAATAGCGCCCCGCCAGCGACGACCAGCCAGACCTCGTTGCCATCCCACACCGGGCCGATGGCGTTGAGAAAGATGCGCCGCTGCTCGTCCGTGCGCCCGAGAAGGTGCAGGGTCCCGACGCCGAGATCGAAGCCGTCGAGCACCGCGTACCCGGCGAAGAGAAGCCCGACCAGCAGGTACCAGAGCAGAGGTAGAGCACTCACGTCCATGCGCGGCGTCCGGTGACGACAAGGTCCTCCGGCAACGGCCCGTGCCGGATCTTCTTGTCGAGCAGATAGATGAACAGGACGAACAGCAGTAGATAGATGATCGTGAAGAGCACGACCGAGATCCATACCTCGGCGGCGGAGACTCGGGGGGAAACGCCGTGCGCGGTGCGCATGACTCCATAGACGATCCACGGTTGGCGGCCGAACTCCGCGACCATCCAGCCGAGCTGGTTGGCGAGTTGCGGCGCGACGACGGCAGGGACGAAGAGCCGCAGCAGCCAGCGGGTCGAGAACAACGTGCCACGCCAGAGAAGGAAAAGGGCGGTGAGCGCCAGCGCGAGCAGGACAAACCCCAGCGCGACCATGAGGTGAAAGGCCTGGAAGACGCGCTGCACCGGCGGCCAGTCCTCCCGTGGAATCGCATCGAGGCCGACGATTGGCGCCGTCGCGTCGAAATGGACCAGCCAGCTAAGCATGCCGGGGATCTCCGGCCCGTGAACCCGCCGCGCTTCCGTGTCGACCCACCCGAACAGATGGAGTCCGGCGGGGGCGCTGGTCGGGAACACGCCTTCCATGGCGGCGAGCTTGGGCGGCTGCGTGGTGGCGAGGGTGCGGGCGCTGGAGTCGCCGGTGAGTGCCGAGGCGATCGTGGCGACGACCGCGACTGCGAGGCCGATTCGGAACGAGGCTTTGGCGAACTCCAGGTGGCGGCCCTTGAGGATGTACCAGGCGCTGATCGAGAGCACGAGGAAGGCGCCGGCTTGCCAGGCACCTGCCAACGTGTGGCTCAACCTGTCCAGCGTCGAGGGGTTGAAGACCACCTGCCAGAAGTCAGTGGTTTCGGCTCTTGCGGCGAGTCCCTCGCCCACGATGCGGAACCCCGCCGGGGTCTGCATCCAGGAGTTGGCGACGATGATCCAGACGGCGCTGAAATGGGCGCCGAGACACACCATCACGGTAGCGAGGAAATGGGTCCGCGGGCGCACGCGCTCCCAGCCGAACAGGAGCAGTGCAAGGAATCCGGACTCGAGGAAGAAGGCGAAGATGCCTTCGGCGGCGAGGGCGCTGCCGAAGACGTCACCCACGAACCGCGAGTAAGCCGCCCAGTTGGTTCCGAACTGGAACTCCATGACGATGCCGGTGGCGACGCCGATCGCGAAGGTCAGGCCGAACACCCGCACCCAGAACCGCGTCACCTGCTGGTAAAGGGCCTCGCCGGAACGCAGGTAAAGGGCCTCCATGATGACCAGGCAGAGACCGAGGCCGATCGAGAACGGCGGGTAAATGTAGTGGAACGCAATGGTGAGTCCGAACTGCAACCGCGAGAGATCGACCGCATCCACGTCAGTTCGCTTCCTGCGCTCCGGAACCCGGCGCGCGCCGAAGTCGATGTCAGGGGCTCCCGTATCTCAGCGGGCGGAATTTGCAACGCCGAAATCTGCCGCCGGCGTGAGCGCGGGCTCCGGGTAGGGGCGGCCGGCCCCCCTCTCGCATGGCTGCCGAAGCCCCGGTAACGTCGGAAATGACAGGGAGGAACGGAGCATGCGGATCGAGAGATGGCGGCGCGCGGTGCCGGATTCGGCCGCGCCGTTGCCGGGACGTTCCGAGCGCATGGCGGTGCCGGCCCGACACTTCGTAAACGGGGCGCCGCTGGAGCCCCCGTTCCCAGTGGGGATGGCGCGGGCGGTTTTCGGTATGGGGTGCTTCTGGGGTGCGGAGCGCAAGTTCTGGCAGATCGAGGGCGTGTACAGTACCGCGGTGGGCTACGCCGGCGGACACACGCCGAACCCGACCTATCGCGATG
The DNA here is from genome assembly GCA_023150935.1 of Candidatus Binatia bacterium. NCBI lineage: Bacteria > Candidatus Binatota > Binatia (SeqCode) > Binatia bacterium. The sequence goes on from JAKLJW010000001.1 coordinate 169,718, forward strand.
TGTGCGGCGAGCGCACCGGTCATGCCGAAGTTGTCCTGGTGGTGTACGACCCGGCCGCGGTGAGTTACGAGCGGTTGCTGCAGGTATTCTGGGAGAACCACGATCCGACCCAGGGGATGCGTCAGGGTAACGATGTCGGCACGCAGTACCGCTCGGTGGCGTACTGCTACGACGAAGCGCAACGCCGGGCCGCGGAGACCTCGTGCGAGAACTACCGGGAACGCCTCACGGCGGCCGGTTACGGACCGATCACCACCGAGATTCGCGAGGCGCCGGAGTTCTATTACGCCGAGGATCATCACCAGCAGTATCTCGCTAAGAACCCCGGGGGCTACTGCGGTCTCGGCGGGACCGGGGTCGCCTGCCCGTCAGGCGCGACGCTAGGCGGCGGTTCCGCGGTCACATCACCACGGTAAAGCCTGCGAACAGCGCCAGGGAATTGTACTTGGTGTCCGGGGCGGGAGTGCTGTCGTACTCGTTGAGCAGCGTGAACTTGATGGCGAACGGGTCCCAGAAGGGGATGAGCAGCGAAGCGTCGGTGCGAAGCAGGTAGTTGTCCGCCCACTCGCCGAATGCCGGCAGATAGTCGGTTCTGAACTTGAACCTCGCGTCCCGTGGCAGCTCCTTGTAGGCCTCTACGCCAAAGACGGCGGTGGGGTAGTCGTTGGTGCTGCCCCCGAAGTAGCGTTCGTAGAGATAACCGGCACCGGCTTCGAATTGGAGGTAGGCGGTCTTGGTGTTGTAGACCTTGTACCCCAGGCCGGCACGAGGCGCGGTGCGGATGCTCAACTTCTGAATCGCGTCGTAGAGGGCGTCGGCGGCCGTGAAGCCGAAGAAGTTGTCGGTGAAGGAATAATCGCCGCGGATAATGCCGCGAACATCGTTCTGAGTCGTCGTTTGCGACTTGTCTTGCGGCTTCTGGGTGCCGTAGCGGGTGCTGGCGCCCAGGCCGAGCTTGAAGGGGCCTTTGGTTCGGGTTGCCCCCAGCCCGACGAGGATCTGCGAGGTGTTGATCGTGGCCGCCGTGTAGCTGAAGCCGATGTCGAAGTTGCCGGTCCAGAAGCGCAGTCGCTGGCGCAGGCGCACCATCATCGAGTCGTCGTACCTCTTCTGGGTGACGGACCAGGCGATCGAGTCGACGGGGACCTGGGTGTCGCCCATCAGGAGCTTGCCGTCACTGTACCCCGAGATCGGCGCGACGGTGGTGGCGTCCTCCCCGTGCAGCACGTGCATCGGCGCGTCGGTCTTGAGGTTCTGAATATCGCTGTACTCGATGGTAATGTCTCCCTTGCCGTAGTCGGGGGTGAACGCGACGCCGGTCGACGTGACATCGGAGATGGTACCGCGGAGAAGATCTCCCTTGGCCGTGATCTCGTCAGCCGCGGCCGTTCCGGCAACGAGAGCGCAGATGGCGATCGCCAGGCTCAGCGGCTTCTGCCGCGACATAACTACCCACCGGGGATTCCCTTGCATGACGTCTCCTTCCTGAGTGCGACTCCGGCACCGAGGCGGTCTTGCATGTCCGCCCCGTCCAGTGGTCCGCACGACTGTCACCTCGATATGCGCAAATGGATTGACTGGCAGTCTTCCAGACGCCGCGATCGTGTCAAGACAAACCCGGAGCATCCTGGCTTCGGGCGGCAGCAGAACGCGTGGCTTATCGACCCGGAATAGGATAGTTCCGGCAATGACAGCGGCGAGAAAGTGTTGGGGCCGGAAGTCCGGCGTTGACGGTGGTTGGCCGGTAACCATGGCGGTGGCGGCCTGGGCGCGGCAGAGAGGAAGGAGCAGTCGTGGACCTTCGGAATCGCTTGTTTGGCAACGAGTTATCGCCGTATTCGGTGAAGGTACGGTCCTACTTCCGGTACAAGCGCATCCCGCACGAGTGGGTGGTGCGCAACAGCGAGGTCGAGGAGGAGTTCCTGAAATTCGCGAAGCTGCCGCTCGTGCCGCTGGTGGTGACCCCGGAAGGGCAGGCATTGCAGGACTCGACGCCGATCATCGAGCACTTCGAGCGCCTCTATCCTGAGCCCTCGATTCACCCTGCAACGACCACTGCGGCCTTCATTTCGGCGCTCATCGAGGAGTACGCCGACGAGTGGGCCAACAAGCCGATGTTCCACTACCGTTGGACCTACGAGGCCGACCGGGAATCGGCGGCAGACAGGCTGGCGCGCAGCCTCATGCCGGGTGCCGATCCGGGGCCAATGGCGACCATGATCAAGGGCCGCATGGTGCCGCGACTGGCGTTCGTCGGTTCGTCGGCGCAGACGAAGGATATCATCGAGGCATCGTACCGGCGGCAGTTGAACATACTCGAAGCGCACCTGCACCGCCGTCCGTATTTGTTCGGTCAGCGTCCGGCGTTTGCCGACTTCGGCCTCTACGCCCAACTCTACCAGTGCAGTACCGACCCGACGCCGGCGGCGATCATGCGAGAATCGGCACCGCACGTGGCCCGCTGGATTCAAGAGATGCTCAGTCCGCGGGCCGAGGGCGAGTTCGAGCCGTGGGAACCGCTCGCCCCGACGCTGTTGCCATTGCTCCGCGATGAGATCGGCGGGTTGTTCTTGCCCTGGTCGGCGGCGAACGCCAGCGCGCTCGCCGCCGGGGAGAAGACCTTTTCCGTTACGCTTGCGGGCCAGCCGTTCGGACAGGATACGCAGAAGTACCATGCCCGCTCGCTGGCCGCGTTGCGGGCGCGATATGAGGCCCTTACTGACCGGACCGAGTTGGATCGAGTCCTTGCGGAAACGGGTTGTCTGCCGTGGCTGACGGGGGCGGCGTCGTGATTCGCCGGCAGCCGCCCGGTCAGCGTCGGTGCGGAACGAACCACACCGGGCAACTCGCCCGGTGAAGGATCTCGCGCGCCGTGTGCTGGGTGAACAGGCGGTGGAACACGCCGCCAACGTGCTCGCCCACCACCATGAACGCCGGGCGAGTGGCGTCGACCGTCCCCAGGATGTCATCCAGCGCCTTGCCCTGATGGACGATCCGTTCGACGCGATCGGCGAGGTCCGAGGGGGTCAGGTCCTTCAGCTTGCGCTCCGCGGCGGTGGCAGCGCTGGCGTCGCGTGCCACGTGCAGAAGGGTCACGTGCAGCGGCAGTCGCCGCGCCAGCTCGAAAGCGTAGTGGACGGCCGTCGCTGCGGAATCCGACAGATCGGTAGGCACAAGTACCTTGACCGCCGGCTCGCCCGTCTGCGGCCGCAGCCGGAAGGCGTGTTCGTGTCCTTCCTGAATGGTCAGGACCGGGCACGGGCTCTTTTCGACGATACGTTCCGTGACCGAGGAATGCTCCTCGGTGCTCCACCCGTGACTGCCAAGGACGACGAGGTCGGCGGGAAGTTGTTCGGCGAGAAGCAGCAGGACCGGGGCAACCGAGCCACTGCTGATCTTGGCTTCTGCCTGGACGCTGGCCGGCAGGGTCGCGAGCACGCCTTCGAGGCGCTTGAAGGCGTCACCTTCGGAGGGGGCGTGCCCCTGGTGCACTTCGGACCATTCCCAGGCCTTGCTGAATCCGACCCCGGTGATCATGACGTTGTGGTGCAGGACGAGCTTCGATCCGAACGCTTCGCAAACCTGGACCGCGAGGTCGAGCTCGCGTGCGGCGAGATTCGAGAAATCGATTGGACACAGTACCTTCTTCAGCTCCAGCATGGCGATCCTCCCGCCCTATCGGGCGGACGTCTCTATACTCCTACCGCGCGCCGAGTGCTAATGGGGGGCGACATGCGGCCGGTACAGCGTCATCGGTCCGGCGGGGGAAGCTTCAGGCCGGTCTTCGAGGGGTAACTCGCGGACGCCGATCGGCGTTGCGCGCCGTCTCGACGAAGTTGCCGATGCGTTTCAAGCGGCGTTCGTAGTAACCGAGAGCCCGCAGAGAAAACGGTTCCGACTCGATCCGTTCCCACGGTCCGTCGCCGGTGGCGGTGGCGTAGCCCACCTCGACCCCGCCGTCGGCGGAGCGCCGAAACAACAGGCGTGCGCGGACACCCGGGGTCGCGCGCAGTTCGTACGCCGGGCCGACCAGGGCCCCGTCGGGTGCCCGTTGCAGAGCGGCGTCGACGCCGAGGCGGCGCAGAGCCTGCATGGCTTTGGCGGAGAGATCGCTGCGGTGGCGCACGGTGTCGAACTTCAACGGATGGCGTCCTCGCCGGTGATGTCGCGGCCGACGATCAGGGTGTGCATGTCGTAGGTGCCCTCGTAGGTGTTAACGGTTTCGAGATTCAGCATGTGCCGTATCACCGGGTAGTCGTTGACGATACCGTTTGCGCCGAGGATGTCACGGGCAAGACGTGCAATCTTGAGGGCTTCGCCGACGTTGTTGCGTTTAGCGAGGGAGATCTGTTGCGGCCGGACCTTGCCCTGATCCTTGAGTTGGCCGAGCCGGAGCGCAAGCAACTGCCCCTTGGTGATCTCGGTGAGCATGTACACGAGCTTCTGCTGCACGAGTTGGTAGCCGGCGAGGGGGCGGTCGAACTGGCGGCGGCTTCGCGCGTACTCGAGCGCCGTGGTGTAGCAGGTCATAGCCGCACCCAGAGCGCCCCAGACAATACCGTAGCGCGCCTGATTCAGGCACGAGAACGGGCCGCGCAAACCCTCTACGTGCGGGAGCATGGCGGTAGCCGGGACGCGCACGTCTTCGAGGATCAGCTCGGAGGTGACCGAGGCGCGTAACGAGAACTTGCCCTTGATGTCGCGCGTCGAGAATCCGGTAGTTCCTTTCTCGACGAGGAAGCCGCGAATGCCATCGGCGGTTCTGGCCCAGACGATGGCGACGTCGGCGAGGCTGCCGTTGGTGATCCACCGCTTGACGCCGGACAACACGTAGCCCGAGCCGTCGCGGACGGCGCGCGTTTCCATACTCCCGGGGTCCGAGCCGTGATCCGGTTCGGTCAGGCCGAAGCAGCCGATGGCGCGGCCCGCGGCCATGGGCGGTAGCCAGCGCTGCTTCTGTTCTTCGGAGCCGAAGGCGTGGATGGGGTGCATGCACAGCGATCCTTGCACGGACACCATCGAACGCAGGCCGCTGTCGCCCCGTTCCATCTCCTGGCAGATCAGTCCGTAGGCAATGTTGTTCAGGCCGGCGCACCCGTAGCCCTTTAGATTGGCGCCGAAAAGGCCGATCTCGCCGATTCGCGAGATAAGATGATGCGGGAAGCTCTCGCGGCTGTGGTGGTCTTCGATGATCGGGAGGGCTTCGCGGTCGACGAAGTCACGCACGGTCTTGCGGATCATGCGTTCCTCGTCGCTCAGGACGTCAATCGACACCGGCGAACGGGTTCATTGAAGTACCTCCTCGGACCGGTCGGATCGTATCGTGGGTGTTCGGCGAGCGGCAAGGGCGGCACCGTGGCCTCGATTAGGTCGCTTGGCGCTGAGTTGACACATCGATGAGACTGGCTAACTATTAGCCCGGTGCATATAGAAACGTTGAAAGTCTTCTGCGACGTGGTCGAGACCGGCAGTTTCTCGCTGGCGGCGTCGCAGAACTTCATCACCCAGTCGGCGGTCAGCCAGCAGTTGCGGACACTGGAGTCGAAGTACAGGTGCAAGCTGCTGGAGCGTGGGCGTTCCGGGGCCAAGCCGACCCCGGCGGGCGAGATCCTGTATCAGGCCAGTCGCGAGATATTGGACCGATATCGGGAGATCGAGACTCGCCTGCAGGAAACCGGAGACACGATCTGCGGAACACTGCGGGTGGCGATCGTTTACAGCGTCGGATTGCACGAGTTGCCGCCGTATCTGAAGGAGTATTTGCGCAACTTCCCGCAGGTTAACGTGCACGTGGAGTACGCGCGACCGAATCGGATCTACGACGACACGATCGGCGGGCGCATCGACCTGGGCATCGTAGCCTATCCGTCGAAGCACCCGCAGATCGCCATCGTACCTTTCCGGGAGGACCGTCTGGTGCTGGCGTGCCCGCCTTCTCATCCGCTCGCCGCGGCGCGCAAGGTGCCGCTGGCACGGCTCGACGGGGAGGCATTCGTGGCCTACGAGCGGGACATCCCGACGCGCAAGGCAACGGATCAGTTGTTCAGGGATCGTGGCATCATGGTGCGCCTTGCCGGCGAATACGACAACATCGAGACGATCAAGCGCGCCGTGGAGATTGGTCAGGGGGTGGCGATTGTGCCCGAGGCGGCGGTGCAACCGGAACTGGGGTACGGAACGCTGCGCGTGGTGCATTTGTCCGACGAGACGCTGCGGCGACCGCTCGGGATCATTCACAAGCGCGGTCGGCACCTGTCTCCCGCGGCCGTCAAGTTCATAGAGATCCTGCAGCGCGAAGACCTGCGCACGCTCCCGGCGTAGCGACCCGTTTGGCGACCGCTGCGAGTGCTGAGATGGGAGCCCGGTGCCCGGACGCCACGTGGGCTCCTGAAGCGCAGGAGCGGAGGTGGCCGCTCCGGATCGTAAGGCGGCCGCAGTTGACATAGACCGGCGACGGGTCTAGTTGAAAACGGTTTTCAAAATGATCCGTTGCGGCGACAGGAGAGGTGCAGTGGGCGGGATCGGCCGGCGCGGGGCCCACGTTGGACGTATGGTCGGCCGGTGGCTGCTGAGTAGCGCGCTGCTGCTCGGCTGGGTGGCGGTTTATGCCCCGATCGGCGTTCATGCGAAGGTTTTCCACGCGCGCGACGAGGCGCTCGCGCTGGCATTTCCGGGGGTCGATAGCGTCGAGCGGCGGAATTTCTTCCTGACCGGGGCGCAGCGCGAGCGCATCGAGCAATTGGCACGGGCGCCGCTCGAATCCGACATGGTGACGATCTATGTGGGCATGCGGGGCGGGGAAGTGGCCGGGTATGCGATTTTCGATACGCATCTGGTGCGCACGCTGCCGGAGACGTTTCTCGTCGTCTTGAGTCCCGATGGGGCGGTGGTCGGTACGCATCTCCTGGCCTTCTACGAGCCGCTCGATTACATGCCGGGTGACAGGTGGTTGCGGCAGTTCGACGGGCGTCGATTGGACGACGATCTGGCGATCGGTCGAGGCGTGGCGGCGATAACCGGGTCGACTCTCACCTCGCGGGCGGTTGCCGGCGGTGTGCGGCGAGCACTGGCGCTATACGCGGTGCTGCTGGGAGAGAAGTGACGCGTGCGTTTCGTGGTCAGCGGAGAGTGGACGCGCCATCGTCTGCTCAAGACGATCGTCTGGTGCTTCCTGCTGTACACGTTCATCCTCTGGGTGACGAATGCCGGCCTGTACTTCTCGAAGATGAGTCTGAGGCCGGCGTCGGTGGTGGAGTACTACCTTGGCAACCCGGACCGCTTCATGGAGCCGCGCTCGCTGCGGGGGTTGCTCGAAACGCTACACTTCCACAGCTTCGCGATGGGAATCCTGCTGCTCACGCTGACCCATCTGCTCTTGTTCGTGCCGATCTCGCTGCGGATGAAGGCATGGGGGATAGCGACGGCTTTCGGGGCGGGATTGGGCGGGGAACTCAGCGGCTGGGGGGTGCGTTTCGTCCACCCGGCGTTTGCGGTACTGAAGGTGGCCAGTTTCCTCGCCCTCGAAGGGGTGTTGCTCTGGCTGATGATTCTGGTGGCGCGCGCTCTCTTGTTGGAGCAGCCGAGCGCTTACACGCAGGGGGACGAGCGGCTGCGGGTTCCCGTTCCCTGACGCGGCGATTAGTCGGTCTGGCGGTTTGCGGCCTCTTCGGCTGCGCGCCGGCGCCGGCCGCCGAGACGGCGCGCGTCGGTCAGCCGGTAATGGGAACTATTCTCGATGTTACGGTGGTCGCTGCCCGAGCGGAGGATGCGCGTGCGCTTGCCAACGCCGCGGTTGACGAGGCGCGGCGGTGGGACGGTGTCCTGACGACCTGGAGGGCGGACGGCGAGCTGGCGCGGCTGAACGACCGTGCCGGCCAGGGCGCGGTGTCGGTGAGTTCGGAACTGGCCGGTGCGTTGCGAACGATGCTGGCGTTACGGGCGGCTACGGGTGGCGCGTTCGACCCGCTGCTGGGCTCGCGGGTGCGGGCCTGGCGGGCGCCGGGCGGGGATAAGGCTGCGGCTCTGCTGCTTCCGCCGGTGAGCGGCGAAGCCCTGCGGATTGGCGAACGATCGGCGACCCTGGCGCCGCAGATCGAGATCGATGCCGGGGGGATTGGAAAAGGAGTCGCACTGGACGCGATAGTGCGGCGACTGCGTGTTGGCGGGGCCGCGGCGGCATTCTTGAATTTCGGTGGTTCCAGTCAGACGGCCTTCGGAAATCCTCCGGACGAACCGCGCGGCTGGCCCGTCATGGTGGCAGCCGCGGCGGACGGGGTCGCGCACGGGATCGTCTGGCTCAAGGACGCTTCGCTGTCGACTTCCCGGGCGTCGGGTCCCGGAGACGAAGCCGGCCCAATCGTCGATCCCGTGCTGGGCCAACCGGTCCCGGGTCCGCGGGTGGCCACCGTACTGGCGCGGGATGCGACCAGTGCGGACGCCTGGTCGACGGCGCTCGTGGTGCTGGGGCGCAAAGGATTGGACCGTGCGCAGGCGCAGGGCATTGCCGCGCTCGTCGACGACGGCGCGGCGGTGGCGACGACTCCAGCTTTTCCGCTGGTGCCGGGGCCGAGCGCGGACGGCTCGGCCCCGCCTGCCATAAGGTGATTTCGATCAGAAGATGAAACCGCCGCCGAGACGCAGGACGTCCGGTGCGGTACCGCTGGCGCGGTCCTGAATGTGGTAGTCGGCCTTGAGGACGACTTCGGGGATGGGTTTGTATTGCAGTCCGAACTCGTAGAAGTCCTGGCGCTGCCGGAGATCGGGCGAGTAACCGGAGGGCACGTTGTTCTGGGTGTCGAGCCACGAGTAGCGGAACCAGGGAGCGAGGTAATGCGTGGTGTCGGGCAGAATCAGCGGCATAACGTCGTACGCAAGCTCGATGTAAGCGCCCAGCATGTCCTTGGCGATCGGCTCGCCGCCGGTGGCTTTGGAGATCTGGGCGTCCTGGCTGAGCCGGAGGGCATCGTCGATGTGCACGGCGGTGCCGAGGGCGCGCAGGTGAACGCCGTGCGACTGGAACTGGGCGTGAACCTCGTAGAGCTGCGTGAAGGCGCCGATGCCTTCGAACCCGATGGTGTCGTTGCCGAAGTCCTGGTCCTGGCCGGCGTTACCGAGGAACATCGATCCGCCGACGACGGTGCTGGGTATCGGATCGTAGTCGAGGCGCCCGACGAAGGCCCAGTCGTCGGCGAGGTCGCGGTTACCCTGCTGGCGGGCATTGCGGAGGCCGGTGTTCCGGTAACCCTTGGCGTTGAAACTGACGACGCCGTACATCTGGTAATCGAGGTCGGGCAGGATGTTGCCGTAGAGGCCGAAGCCGGGTTCCCGCCACGTGGTCGGGATGATGGCGATTTCGACGGGCGGTCGGGTGTTGCCGAAATAGAAGGGAGGTTCGTGAACGAGGTTGACGAAGCCGACCGGCATAAGGATCAAACCGCCGCGGGCGTTGGCGTGTTCGTGCAGCAGGAAATCGAGGGTTGCGAACTCGAGGGATACCGAGCCGCCGCCCGAGGAGACCGTTGAGCTGGTGGTGGCGTGTTCGAACTCGATTTCCGAGTTCAGAACGATCCAGTCATTGTACTTGTATCCGACGTACATCACGAAGCGGACGAAATCGAACTCGTTCTTCTCCCCGTCGCCGTCCTTGACGACCAGTTTGAAGTTCGTCTCGCCGTAGCCGCCGATGGAAAGCCCGCGCTTGATGCCGTAGACGCGCGAGGCCGCGGGGGCGAGACCGTAATACTGCTTCAGTTCTCCGGTTTCCGGCAGCACGAGAAGTTCGCGGAGCCGATCGACCTCAGAGGCGAGAATGCTCTGACGGCGCTCGACCTCCTCGACACGTTCGCCTTCCTGGGTCGGGGCCGGAGCGGCGGTGGGTTGCGATCCGTCGGGGGGGATGTCGAGTTGGCGGCGCAGTTGCTGCAGTTCCCGGTTGAACTGCTGCTGCTGTCGTTCGAGTTCCTCGACGCGCCTGCGTGCGGCATCGTTGTCGGCGACGGCTTGTCCGGCAGGGGTTGCGAGCAGAATCGCCGCGCACACGAGCGCCAGTGCGCGGTAACCGGTGACGTTCATATCGGGCCTCCGTTCCTAGATGAATATGATTCTCATTTTCATAGGCGATGAACGGAGTCAAGGGCGGCGGGCGAGTTGTCTGGCGCGGCGGCGCGCGTCGGGCGGTCCGGTGCGGCCCGCGCCGCGGCGTCGCGCCGGCCGGGTCGAGGGTGGTTGCAAGCGCTGCGCGGGGGGGGGGCGAAAGTCGCTCAGGCCACGCCGTCGGGGATGTGCAGCAATCGGTTGAACAACCGCACCATCAACCGGTTGGTGAACAGGAAGCGCCGCGGCCACAGCGGCGAGTGCCACCGGTCGGGCGGCAGCGTGCCGTCGAGGATTTCGGTCACGGCGCGCGCGGCCTCCGACGCGAGGCGGTCCAGGATCTGCTCGCCGATTTGCGGCGAGGCGGCAGCAGGGGCGCCGGCATAGGTCTCGGCGCGGAGAAAGCGCAGACCGCTGCGGAAGGCCCGGATCATTGCCAACAGGCCCGCCGGCCTGCCACGCTCGAGGGCCGGCGCAATTTCCCCCCGCTCGGCGAGCCAGATGTTGACCGTTCGCCGCGGCAGCTCGACATAGTCCTTTTCCACCCACTCCGGATGCAACGCGAGGAGCTGGGCCGTTTCCACGAGACCGGCGTGGGTGTCGCCGACCAGGTCCTCACGGCGAACGCCGGGGATATTGCCGAGAACGTCGTACAGCTCGGAACTACCGCCGGTCAGGCGGCTGACGAGGATCGAAAAGAGCGAAGCCATCTTGACGCCTCGCTCGCGAGTTACGCGGGCGCACGCTCTCTCCATAGCCAGGAAGTGGCGCGGACTGCCGTGAAAACTCGACACCAGGAGGTTGCCGAATCCCTGCGCTGCCAGCGACCTTCCCAGGTCGGTCAGCACCGCCATGGTAGTCGACGGTTGGAAGAATATGGACCCGGGATGCGGCAGCGTGTCGGTGGCGGCGTAGATGTAGGGCAAGAGCAAGAACGTCCGGTCCCGATGCTCGGCGGGGAGATAGCGGAGCATGCGGACCGCGAGGCCCTGGCCTTCGAGTGCGTCCGTACCCAGCGGGAGGTGCGGACCGTGCACTTCGAGCGGAGAACAGCTCACCAGCACCACGGCACGGCCGCGGTCGATTTGGTCGAAACGGCGCTTGGTGATCGCCTCCCAGCGCAGGAGGGTCGGTTCCGTCATCGCGTTGCCTTCCACTTCAGGTTGGTCGCGCCGCTGCATGTATCGGGGCGGCGGCCGGAAGGCAACCGCAGGCCGCCGGCGAGTTGTAGACTGGCGCGCGCCGTCGTATACGTCATGCGTCAACGACAAACCGAGGGCGCCGCGGGCAGCGTCGAACAGGAGGCGCAATGAGTTCGTTGCTCAAGGAGTTCCGAGACTTCGCCATGCGCGGCAATGCGGTCGACATGGCGATCGGCATCGTTATCGGAGCGGCGTTCGGCAAGATCGTCGACGCCCTCGTAAACCAGATCCTGATGCCCCCGATCGGTCTGCTGATCGGCGGGATGGACTTTTCCGAGCTGGCCATTCAGCTCAAGGCGAAGACCGACGCCGAACCGGCCGTCGTCCTCGGATATGGGGTGTTCATCAACACGGTCATAAACTTCGTCATCATCGCCTGGGCGTTGTTTATGGTCATGAAGGCGATGAACGCGGCGCTCCGGAAGCAGGCAGCGGCGCCGCCTCCGCCGCCGGCGCCGAGCAAGACCGAGGTCTTGCTGACGGAAATTCGCGATGCGCTGAAGGCCCGGTGACCGCTGCCGTCCGAGTGGTTGCACGGGTCAGGGCCGGCGCGGCCGCTCGGCGGACCGCCGTGCCCTGGCGGCGGCCCGAGAGCGCTTCAGTCTCGTGAGTTGCTGCTCGATGCAGCGGTCCGCCTGCGCGAGCAGCGAGCGGCTGTCGGTGTACTTCTCTATCATGTAGCTCAGGTCGCCGAGATCGTGGATGAGAAGCTGGACCGCACGTTCCCGCTCGCGTTCGCCCCGCACCGCACTGAGCAGGTCCAGCACCAGATCCTCGAGTTCGGAACCCTCGACCATGAGCGCGATCTGAAAAGCTCGCGCCAGGCTGATTCCGCTGTGCGCTTCGGCCTCGGCGTCGGACAGGAGTTTGCGGGACTGGCGTACGTGCTCCGTGGTTACCGCCCGCAGCGGCGGCAGCAATCTCGGTGGCGTGCTATCGAGCAGACCCGCCACCAGGGCGAGGGCGCCGAAATGGCGGGATTCGTGCTGTGCCATATCGAACCAGAACGCCCGAACTTCTTCCGGTTCCGGAAAGAGGCTTTCGAGCCGGCAGTAAAGCACCATGGTGCGTCTTTCGAGCTCCATGGCCACGTCGACGAGACGCCGCAGGCGCGCCGGGGCGGGTGGGGTTCTATGCCTCCGGGGATTTCGTGCCTTGGTCATGGACGCTTGTTAGCACGGTTGCGCCGACCCCTGCCACGGCGCGGCCGTCCGGGGTCGGTTAGAGACCGAGCAGCCGCCCTCCCTGGTAGACGACAAAGCTGCTGACCCAGGCGAGGGCCGTCATGTAGGCGAACATGAAGACCGGCCACCTCCAGCTTCTGGTTTCGCGGCGGGTGACCGCCAGCGTGCTCATGCACTGGCAGGCGAGGGCGAAAAACACCATGAGCGAAAGGCCGACCAGCGGTGTGTACACCGGCGTACCGTCGGCCCGGCGCTCGGCGCGAATCCGCTCCCGCAGCGGCGTGGGATCGTCGTCGGAATCGCCGACGCCGTAAATAATACCCATGGTGGAGACGAAGACCTCCCGCGCCGCAAACGCCCCGACGAGGCCGACTCCGATCTTCCAGTCGAAGCCGAGCGGTGCGAGCGCCGGCTCCAGGGCGTGGCCCAACCTCCCGCCCCAGCTGTTCGCCAGCCGTGCCTGTTCCGGAGCCATCCCGGCGGCTCCATCGCTCGTTGCCGGCGGAGTCGAACGCGGAAACGTCAACAGGCCCCAGAGCACGACCGTGCAGACGAGGATGACCGTGCCGGCTTCGCGCAGAAAGATCCCGGCACGTCCCACCATGGCCCGCAAAATGGTGCGCATGGCCGGCAGACGGTACGGGGGCAGTTCTAGTATGAGCGGCGTCCGCGAACCCGAGACCACGGTGCGGCTCAAGACGGCCGCGGCGGCCAGCGTCGTGGCGATCGAGAAGACGTACATGCCCACCATCAACGTGCCCTGCACCGGCCAGCGTGCGTCATCTTGCGGGAATAACGCGGCGATGATCAGGGTGTAGACGGGTAGGCGGGCCGAACACGTCATCAGCGGGATAACGAGCATGGTCAGCAGGCGATCGCGATGACGTTCCATTGTGCGGGTCGCCAAAATCGCGGGGACGGCACAGGCGAGGCCCGAGAGCATGGGGACAAACGCCCGGCCGTGCAGACCGAGGGCGCGCATGATGCGATCGATCAAGAAGGCGACCCGCGCCATGTATCCGGAATCCTCCAGGAGGCCGATGAAAAAGAACAGGAGGAGGATTTGGGGGAGGAAGACGACGACGTTGCCGACGCCGCCGATGATGCCGTCGGTCAGCAGATCGGTGACGACGCCCGCTGGAAGGCCGGCGGCCAGCCAGCCTCTCGCCTGGCCGGTTGCTTCCTCGATCAGCCCGATGGCGGGATCCGCCCAGGAAAAGAGGGCCTGAAAGACGACGAACATGAGGGCGATTAACGCCGCAAAGCCATACGCGGGATGCAGCAGGATGCGATCCACGCGCTCCGAAAGCGGGTGCTTCGGGGGGTGTTCGTCGGCCCGATCGAGCAGGCCCGGCACGTGCCGATCGAGGAAAGCGTAGCGCGTCGCAATCACTTCCTGATCGATGTCGCGGTCGCCGGCAGCGCGGTGCACGGCGAGGCAGCGCTCCCGCAAGTTGGCGTCAATGCCTCGCAACTCGTCCCGCCGCTCGATGCTCGTGAGCGCCCAGAGGGCGAGGGCGCGGTCACGTCGCGGCGACGAGCGCCAGGCTGATGGCAGCGCCGCGACGATCTGTTCGGCATCGGCGAGCAGCGCGGGCGGGTAGGGGAGGTCGAGTTCGGGGTCCGGCGGCGCGTCGAGCGCCCCGGCGATGGTCGCCTTCAGTGCGGTCACGCCGATGCCCTTACGGGCGTTGGTTGCCACCACCGGTACGTCGAAGAGATGAGATAGTCCGGCCGGAGACGGGGGATTATCCTCGACCTCGTCGATCATGTTGAGCACGACAATCATCGGCACTTCGAGCTCGGCGAGCTGCAAGACGAGGTAAAGGTTGCGAGTCAGTTGTCCGGCGTCGACGACGACCACCACGAGCGCCGGCCGCGGGTTGTTGCCAAGACCGAGGACGGCGTTGATGGCGATCTGTTCTTCCGCCGATCTCGCCGTCAGGGAGTATGCCCCGGGGACGTCGACGACTTCGATTGTCCGAGGCGCGTGGGTGGGGCTGGTCGGCGGGAGTTCGACGAAACCCGGAAGGCGCTCGACGGTGACGCCCGGATAGTTACCGACCCGGGCGTTCTGGCCGGTAAGACGGTTGAACAGGGTCGTCTTTCCGGTGTTCGGATTGCCGACCAGGACGACGAGCGGCCGCGCCCCTCCGGCTTGCGGTTGAGGCCGGCGGCGACCGGTATCGGCAGTCGTCGTCACGCGGAACCGGGGGTGGCGCAGGCGTCGCCGTGGGCGCAACTCGCCGGACATGCCCGCGCGGGCGCGGCATTCGAGCGAGCGGTCGCCGGGGCGCCCGGGACGACGGTTACGCACAGCGCCTCGCCCCGGCGGATTGAGAGGCTGCACCCGCGAACGAGCAGTTCGATCGGATCGCCCAGGGGTGCCCGCCCGACGACTTCGACACGCGTTCCGGGCACGAGTCCCAACTCCATGAGTCGTCGGCGAAACGCGCGGTCCCCGCCCACGTATTGTACGATGACGAGAAAGCCGCGGCTCACGTGTGCGAGGGTCATAAAGAGAACTCCTGCTCCAGATTGGCAGAGGTGAAAATGATTTTCAACTTCAGGCTGCGAAAAACTCTCCACCGGTCGGTCCGGGGGGCGCGAGGCCGCCGCGTCGCCGGCGCAAGCTCCCTCCCCACGTCCCCCAATGCCGGACGGTCGGGGAAATCCGCGCCACGCACGCGACTCGTCCATGGGCGTGCGGCCAAGCCCGGTGGCTGCCGAGACAAGCAAGCAGCAGAACGCTCTTGATAATGATTCTCAACCTCAGTATATCCGGAGTGTGGCGGCGAGGCAGGAGGCTGCAGACAAACCAGCGGACGGATGACGGGGCGGCCTGCGAAAGGGCCAGAGGTTTCGGCCCGAAAGGGCTGCGGCCGGGAATCGCAGCCAGTTTGCGCCGGTTGTGCGCGGCCGCCCTCCGGATCGCGGTTTCTGATGGGTCGTCCCCCAAACCTCTTGCCGCCAGAGATTGCTGAGGGTGCGCGACATGATCGTTTGCCATTGCACGGGCGTGACGGATTGCACGATTCGGATGCTGATCGACAGTGGTGCCTCGACCGTCGAGCAGATAACCAACCTTTGCGGGGCGGGGGCCTGCTGCGAACCGTGCCGCGAAGAGATCACCGCCCTGCTTTACTCGGCAGCGCGGCCGACGCATACTCCGATCGAACGTTAGTCTCTAACTGCAGACGGTCGAGAGGGGTGCAGTCCACCGCACGAGGGGACGACTGCCCGCTCGGCACTGCCGGAGGTCGGGCCGCATGAAGGGTAACCCAAAAGTCGTCGAGATTTTGAACGAGGTGCTCACTGCCGAGCTGACCGGCATAAACCAGTACTTTGTGCACGCGAAGATGTGCCAGAATTGGGGATATAGACGCCTTGCCGCGATGGTAAAGCAGGAATCGATCGGCGAAATGAAGCATGCCGACGAGGTGATCGAACGTATCCTGTTTCTTGAGGGGGTTCCAAACATGCAGCGCCTTGGCAAGGTGCGCGTCGGCGAGACGGTCGCCGAACAGTTCCGGCTCGACTACGGCCTCGAGATAGACGCGATTGGCCGCCTCAACGCCGGTGTCGCGGTAGCAAGGGAAGTTGGCGACAACGGCACCAGGGAACTCCTGGAGAAAATCCTGGTGTCAGAAGAAGAGCATGCCGACTGGCTCGAGGCGCAGCTCGAATTGATCAAGCAGGTGGGGGAGCAGAACTACCTCGCGCAGCAGATCAACGACTGAGTCGATCTTGAACCGCGGCACTGACGGCGTGCCGCCGCAGCGCTCCGGCAGTCTCCCAGTTCCCGGGCAAGCTCAACCTTCGTCGCCGCCGGCGCCCAGGGCGGCGGGACCCCGGGCCGCAGCGCCCCCGGCCGCCAGGGCTAGCAACGTCAGCACGTAGGGGAGGGCCAGTAGGGCCTGATACGGGATCGGAAGGCCGAGCGCTTGGACGTGGAACTGCAAAGCAGTGGCAAAGCCGAACAAGAGCGACGCGAGCAGGATCCCGGAGGCGGACCAGCGCCCAAAGATCACGATGGCCAGAGCGATAAAGCCGCGGCCCGCTGACATGCCTTCGACAAACGTATGCGCGTACGCCACGGAAAGGTACGCCCCCCCGATTGCGGCTAACGCGCCGCAGCCGAGGATGGCAAGGAACCGCACGCGGCCCACTTGCACTCCCTGGGCGGCTGCGGCCACGGGGTCTTCTCCCACCATGCGCAGTCGCACCCCGGTAACGGTCCGGTACATCCCCCACGCCAGCAACGGCACGATGGCGAACGCGACGTACCCGATCCAGGTTTGGGCGAAAAACGCCGGTCCGATTACAGGGAGCCCCGATAGGCCGGGCAGCGGCCACCTCGCCACGGGGGCCACGGTGAGCGCTGCACCCGTCACACCGAAGAGGGCTCGGTAGGCGACGCCGGTGAGACCCAGCGCCAGGAGATTGAGTGCGATGCCGGCCACCACCTGGTTCGCTCCCGCAACCGCGACCGCCCAGGCGAAGCCGCCGGCCAGTAGCATCCCGGTAACCAGGGCGGCGCTTACACCGGCGAGCGGCGATGCCGTCGCGTATGTAACCGCCATGGCCGCGAACGCCCCGACGAGCAGCATCCCTTCCAGCCCGACGTTGATGACGCCGGCTCTCTCCACGAGCAACTCCCCTTCGGCCGCCAACAATAAGGGTACCGCCATTGCCACGGTGGATTCCAGAATGCCGCTGGCGAGACTCGCATCCATATCCACCCACAAGCTATGTGAAGAACCTCACGGTGGGCAAGATGCGGTGGCGTGCCATGCATTGGATGCCCGCGGCGGTGGTAGGGCATGACGATCAGGCAATCCGCGCGGGCTGGTGAACTCGATCTGACCGTCCACGTACCCGAGAACGCTCGGCCGGTCGTGGCGTTCGCCGGCTCCGAACTGGCGGGCTACATATCCCGCATCTCCGGAGCGCGAACGGTGGTGCGCTCGGCGGCGGCACTGTCCGGCCTCGATGCGCTGGTGCTCGGCTCCGTCACCGGTGCGCCCGTGCAGAACCTGGGGGGAGAGAAGGCCGGTTTTCGCGTCCGGTCCGATCGTCGCTGCGTCGTCCTGAGCGGCGCCAACCCACGGGCCGTGCTCGACGCGGTCTACGCGCTGCTGGCCTCGTGGGGATGCCGATGGTCGCCCCACGGTGCCGGTGAAGAGCAGTTGCCGCACCTTTCGACTTTCCCACCGCCGGCCGTATCGATTTCGGCGAGGCCGCGTTTCGCGGCGACGGGCTACGCGGCCGACCTGATGACGTGGCATGCTTCGGAGCCGGCGCTGTACCGCGAGCGCCTCGTGGAGGACGCAGCGCTGATCGATTGGATGGGAAAGACGGGGGCAAGCCGCTTCCTCTACATAAGACACCCCGCCGACGAACTACTCACCGTTCCCGAACTGCAGGACGATCTGAATCGGCGCGGCATCGCGGTGGAGTTGGGCGGACACGTAATTCCCGCTCTGGTGCCGCGCGACCTGTTTGCCGTCCATCCCGAGTACTTCCCCTGCGGCCCCGACGGTGTGCGCAACAGCAATGGCAACATCTGTACGGCTCAACCGGCGGCACTCGATACGGCGCGGCGGAATGCCGTGGACTGGGCCCGCGCACATCCGGGCGTTGCGGGCTTCCACATCTGGGGCGCCGATCTCTGGCAGGGAGGGTGGTGTCTGTGCGCCGAATGCAGTGGGGTGAGCGTCCAGGATCAGAGCCTGGCTCTCTGCAATGCCGTGGCTCGCGGTCTGAGGGATGCGGGTATCGCCTGCCCGGTGTACTATCTTGCCTATCACGACACGATCGAGCCGATCGGTAAGCTGGTACCGGATTCGACCGTGTGGGTCGAGTTTGCGCCGCGCGAGCGTTGCTACGGACACCGACTCGACGACCCGCAGTGTCGGACCAACCGCCGGTACGCGATGGCTCTCGAGGAATATGCCAAGCGATTCGACGGGCGGGTACGGGTATTCGAGTACTACGCCGATGCCATCTTGTTCTGTGGGTGCGCGGTGCCCCTGACCGCCGTCATCGAAGGAGACCTCGCGTATTACGCGCGTTTGGGCGTGCCGGAAATAACCATGCTGCAGTTCGGCGCTGTTAGTCGCCTGGCGTACCCGACCAACTTCGTTGCCTTTGCGGCTGCGGCCGCGGCCGGGGGCGAAACCGGGGCGGCAATGACCGGCTATTGCCGGCGGTTCGGCGCCGCGGCGCCGGCTCTCGGGACGGCGCTTGCGGAGGTGGAGGCGGCTATGGGGCAGGTGGTGCGCTACGGCGACGTCCGGCGTCCGCCGCGAGCGCCGGACGCGGCGGAGCGCGTGCGCAGTCGTGCCGCAGCCGCCGTCGCTGTCATGGATCGTATTGTGACGAGGCTCGCGACGGCGGGCGGAAGCCCGGCCGACGAGGTGAGAGAGATCCTTCGCTACACCCGCGAAGTGCTGGCCGGCGTGGAGGCCCGGTGCGACGGTCCCGACGGTGCGGCCCGGGCAAACGCCCACTACCTCAAGGCGGCGGAACGGGCCCGGCGGTGGAGCCGCGATGCGGCCGGTGTGTGGGGCACGGTCGACCTGCCGCGATTGCACGAGTTCTATGAGGTCGTCTTTCCGCAACTCTGACTTCCGGCGGCCGAGTCGCTTCGTGCCGGCGGTTGAACACGGAGGAAAGCCATGCGCAGAAGGACCCGATATCTACTCCTTGTTGCCTTGCTGATCGCCATAACTGCGGTCGCCATCCGTGTGCGGTTTCGCGGGCCGGCGGTGGCGGACGGCAGTTACCTGGTACTCGACTTCGGCGGAGAATACGCCGAGGGACCACCGCAGGATCTCCTCGGCACCCTGCTGTACCGGCGCGAGCCGACCATGGTCGATGTCCTGACTCTGATTCGCGGAGCTCAGGTGGACAGCCGGATCAAGGGAATCATCGCTCGCATTACGAACCTCGACGTCGGCTGGGCCAAGGTGCAGGACTTCCGCGATGCGCTGATCGCTTTTCGGGAGTCCGGTAAGACGCTGGTGGCGCTGCTCGAACAGGAGGTGCGTAGCGCTAACCGCGAGTATTATCTGGCGACTGCGGCGAATCGCATCTACGTGTCTCCCAACGGTACCGCGCCTTTGAACGGTCTTGCCGCCCAGTTCCTCTTCCTCGGCGGCGTGTGGGAAAAACTAGACGTGGAAATGACCGTGGAAAAGATCGGCGAGTACAAGAGCATGGGGGACATGCTGGCCAATCGCCGCATGACCGCCGCCCACAGGGAGATGGCGAACGCGCTGCTGGACAGCGTTTCCGGGCAGCTCGTTGCCGGCATCGCTGCCGGCCGGGACTTGCAGCCGGAACGCGTTCGCGCACTTATCGATTCGTGTCCCGTATCGGCGGCAGAGTTCGCTGCGGCAGGGTTGGCCGACGGGAGCAAGTACCTCGACGAGATTCGGGTCGATCTCGGAGGACCCGACGCTCCGCTGGTGACGATGGAGGATTACGCGCGGGTGCCGGCGACGGCGCTCGGGCTCGGCAAGGGTCCCCAGATCGGGGTGGTCTTCGGTGTCGGCATGGTCGCCATGGGGGAAAGCGGCACCGGCGTCAATGGGCAGGTGCTCGGCGCCGCAACGGTAAGTAAAGCCATTGCGGAGGCGGCCGCCGACGACGGGATTCGCGCCATCCTGCTTCGTATCGATAGCCCCGGCGGATCGGCCCTCGCCTCGGACCTGATCTGGCGTGCCACGCAGGATGCGCGACAGAAAAAGCCGATCGTCGTGTCGATGTCGGACATCGCCGGTTCGGGGGGATACTACATCGCTGCCGGGGCGAATCGCATCGTGGCGCAGCCGGCAACCCTGACGGGTTCGATCGGCGTGGTCGTGGCGCGGCCGAATATCGAGGGGCTCCTCGGTCGGTTGGGGATCAATACGGAGACCATTTCGCGCGGCCGGGTCGCCGACCTCGATATCCTCACGACACCGCTCAGTGTCGCGGGCCGGGCGAGGTTGGTCGAGGAAACGCGGGTCGTGTACGACGTGTTCGTCGACCGCGTGGCGAGCGGTCGCAATCTGTCCAGGGAGCGGGTCGACGAGATCGGACGCGGGCGTGTCTGGACCGGAGCGCAGGCGAAGGAGGTCGGCCTGGTGGACGAACTGGGCGGATTGCATGCGGCGATCGAGGCGACGCGGACGGCGGCCGGTATCGACAGCCTGCAGGAAGTAGAGCTCGTCTACTACCCGCGACGAAAGAGCGTTGTCGAGCGCCTCGGTGACCTGGTCAGCGCGCACACCGCCGGCCGGCTGCCGCAGGAGATTAGACTCGCACTCGGTACCCTCGCGGTGCCCTTCGCCGACGGCACTTTGCTTGCCGTGATGCCTGCGGGCATCGACATCAGGTGACCGGAGCCCGCCGGCGCCGACCGCGGGCAGAGGGTGGCACTACAGTCCGGCGGGCATCCCGCCCGCGATCGGCAAGGCGACGCCGGTCAGGTACCCGGCCGCCGGCGTGCAGAGGAACAGCACGACGTCGGCAACCTCTTCGGGGCGACACTGCCGCCGCAGCGCGATTTTCTCGGCCGCCCGCCGGCGCGCTTCCTCGACGGTGATCTCTTCCATCATAGAGATGAACTCGTACTCGTCCTTACCCATGTCGGTGTCGACCATGCCGGGACATATGGCGTTGCAGCGTATCCCCAGCGGGCCGAACTCGGCGGCGATCGACTTCGTGAACCCGACCACCGCGAACTTCGAGGTGTTGTACCCGGCCATCAACGGGCCCGCTCCGAGTCCAGCGGTCGATGCGGTGTTGACAATGACGCCGCCACCGCGATCGATCATGGCGGGAACCGCCAGTTGGCAGAAGTGAAACATGCCGGTCACGTTGACGGCCAGGCTGAGCTCCCATTGCTGTGCGGTCATGTTGAGGAGTGGGCCCACGCCCACTGCCGTGCCGGCGTTGTTGAACAGGATGTCCACGCCGCCGAAGACGCGCAGTGTGTCGGCTACGCACTTCTCGATGTCGGGGCGCCGAGTAACGTCGACCTGACAGGCGTGACCGCGTGCGCCGAGCGCTTCGATCTCGCCGACCAGCTCGTCGAGTTGCGCACGATCGTCGCCCACGCCGTAGAACGCGAGGTCCCCTTCGTAGCGGCGACAGATGTCGGTCACCACGACGTTGCAGCCGGCCGCGGCTAGCCGCAGAGCCGAGGCGCGTCCGATGCCGTGCGGGCGCCCGGCGCCGGTGACGATGGCAACTTTCCCTGCCAGTGACTTCATGAGGTAGGTTCCTTTCTTTCCGGTGCCCGCGTCTCTGTCCCCGGAGCGGCCGGTACGGTTACGGGGAAAGGCGCTGCAGGTATTCGCGGGTCGTCTGTGCGATGGGTCCTGTCGGTTCGAGCCGGAGCGCTGCCTCCAGCTCGCGGCGAGCGCCGTCACGGTCCCCCAGTGCGAGCAACACCTGCCCGAGCAGGCTGTGCGTCTTGGCCATGCTCCAGTCGGCGTAACGTTCCGTCGCTCCCGGCAACCTTGCGAAGCTCAACG
Source organism: Candidatus Binatia bacterium (assembly GCA_023150935.1). Taxonomy (NCBI): domain Bacteria; phylum Candidatus Binatota; class Binatia (SeqCode); species Binatia bacterium. The sequence goes on from JAKLJW010000001.1 coordinate 191,723, forward strand.
CGCGTTCGAAAGCCGCCCGTGCACCGTTGACGCTGGCGGCGGCGCGCACCGAATCGCCCTGACGGCTGGCCACCTCCGCGCGTTGCATGAGGGTCATGCCGAGGTTGTGGTAAGTCGTCGGGTGGGGGGCGATCGCCAGGGCCGCCTCGAATGACTCGATAGCTTCATCGTATCGTTTCATCCGGCGGTAGACGTTGCCGAGGTTGTTGTGGGTCATGACTCGACCCTCGGGGTCGGACTTGCCGGTCAGGGCGAGCCGCAGTTCCTTCTCGGCACCCGGAACGTCGCCGCGGTCCAGCAGGGCCGCCGCCAATTCGCGATGCGGCATGCCATGTCCCGGAGCGGATTCTGCGGCGACGCTCCAGAACGCGTAGTTGTCGCGCCATACCCGTCCGTACGCCACGGTCTGGGCGCCAAAGGCTATACCCAGCGCCCCGATCGCCACCGCCCCTGCCCAGGGCGGCGCCGCGCGCCAGCGGCGCATCAGTACGACGACTCCCCAGGCGATCAACACGCACGAGGCAACGCTTGGAACGTACAGATAACGGTCGGCGATGGCAGCGGAGGCGCTGCGGCGGACGATCACCGTCAGCGACGGTGCCAGCATGATAAAGAACCACGCCACGAGAAATGTGACGCCCCACTGACGCCGCCGCCATGCCGTAACGGCCAGAGCTACGCTACCGAGCACCGCGAGCGCGGCGATCGCCCCGTACACCGGCTCGCCGGGGACCTCGGGGACGTAAGGGGAAAGGTCGAGTGGGAGTAGACTGCGCTCGACATACACACCCAGGGCTTGCAACAGGGAGGCGGCGATTTCCATCGCTCCGGCACCCGACGCGCTGCCGCCCACCGGTGTGCCGATCGCGTGGTTTCGCATTGCTATGTAAATCGCGGTGGCGAGGCCGAGAGGGACGTACTGAATCCAACGCAGGCGGTGCTGTTCCAGGAGGTCAATGATCGGCACGAGGACCAGGACGGCTACCGCCAGCTCCTTGGAGAGCAGGGCCAGGAAATACGTTCCCGCGCCGAGCCACGGAGCCCGGGTGTGCCGGCGATCGAGAAAGAGCAGGATCGTGAGGAGGATGAAGGTGCAAGCGACGACGTCTGACCGGCCGGCCATCCAGGCGACGGATTCGACATGGGTCGGGAACACGGCGAACAACAGCGCGCCGCAACTGGCGACGAGATCGTCGCGATCGAACAGGCGCCGGGCAACCAGGAATACCAGGAAGGTGTTTAGGGCGTGGGCGCCGACCACGGAAGCGTGAAACCAGAACGGCGACTCCCCGGCGAACGAGCGGTCGATCAGGTAAGTGATGAAGATCACCGGACGATAGTAGAATTTCGGAATACTCGGCGGCAGCGCGATCAGGTCGGCGACCGAATCGATGTCGCGCAGTTGTGCGAGCACGAGCGGATCGTCCCACACGAAGCCGTTGCGCAAGGTGGGCGCATAGACGGCGATCGCAACGGCTACGGGCAGTAAGGCGGCGGCCAGAAGTGGCAGCCGGACCCGCGCCGAAGGCGCGGCGTTGGTGCCTGCCGGCTGCGGCGGCGGTAGCGGCGACGGGCGGCCCGGCCCGCGCGGCGCGCGGCGGTGTTGCATGGCATCACGCACTGGCTCGCCCGTCGGCCCGCGTCACTGTGGGCCTGCCGCTTGTAGAACAGCAAGGCTCGTTTGTCGCGGCCATCGTGAGGGATGCTGACGACATGACGATTGTAACCCTTCACCCCACCCTGCGACCGTTTCCGCGCGACGCCGGACTGTATGCGAGCCCTGTTCGCAGTGTCAAGGTGAGGCGATCCGCAGTGCCTGCGCGAACGCGCGCACCGCGTTGGCGGGGTCTGCTTCGCCGAGCACCGCGGCAATTGCGGCGACGCCGTACGCCCCCGTCCCACGCACACCGGCAACGCGCTCCGGGGTCATACCGCCGATTGCGTACACGGGCACGCCCACGGCCTCCACCACCGCACGCAAGCAGTGGAGTCCCAACGGCGGCCCGTAGCGGCGCTTCGACGGCGTGTCGAAGACGGGACCGAACACGACGAAGTCGACCCCGGCGGCGGCTGCCGCGCGCGCTTCGTCAAGCGAATGCGCGGAGACACCTATCAGCCGCTGCGTTCCGAGCAGGCGCCGTGCATCGGCCGGGGAGAAAGATGCGGTGGGAAGGTGGACGCCGGCGGCGTCGACCGCGAGTGCGATGTCGACGCGATCATTGATCAGCACGGGTGACCCGGCAGCCGAACAGACGCTCCGGATCTCCCGGGCCAACGCATACAGGGTCCGGACAGGGAGGTCCTTTTCTCGCAATTGAACGAGACACTCGCCGGCTGCGGTGGCAGCCGCAATCGCGCTGCAAAGATCGTGGCCCCTGGTCCGGGTGCGATCGCTGACGACGTACAGACGCGGCAACATCGAGCCAGCCGGCCGGGTTCCTCAGCTCAAGAGACCCTCGATGGGGCTGGAGGCGCTGGCGTAGAGTTTCCTCGGTATCCGGCCCGCCAGAAACGCTTTGCGGCCGGCCTCCACTCCGAGCCGCATGGCTTCGGCCATCAGCAGCGGGTCGTCCGCACCGGCGATGGCCGTGTTCATCAACACGGCGTCGCAGCCGAGTTCCATGGCTAACGCGGCATCGGAGGCGGTACCAACCCCGGCGTCGACGATTACGGGAACCCGCGCTTGCTCGAGGATAATCTTGATGTTGTAGGGGTTTCTGATGCCGAGCCCGGAACCGATGGGCGCCGCCAGCGGCATCACGGCCACGCAGCCGATTTCCTGAAGCACACGGGCCGCGATCGGATCGTCGTTGACGTACGGCAGCACCGCGAATTCTTCGCGCACGAGCACGCGGGCCGCCTCTATTGTGGCCGGAACGTCGGGGAAAAGGGTTTGCTGATCGCCGATTACTTCCAGTTTGACGAGGTCGCCGACGCCTGCAGCGCGCGCCAGCCGGGCCGTTCGCACGGCGTCGTCCGCCGTGTAACATCCGGCGGTGTTCGGAAGAATCGTGATGCGGCGCAGATCGAGGTAGTCGAGCAGATTCTCAGTGCTCGTATCGGTGATGTTGACGCGCCGCACCGCGACCGTGACGATCTCCGCCCCCGCAGCCTCAACCGCCGCGCGCGTCTGCGCGAAATCGCGGTACTTACCGGTGCCAACAATGAGTCGGGATCGGTAGTCCTTACCAGCCAACGTTAACAGATCGCTCATGTCCTCACCCGCCGCCGACGAAGTGCACGATCTCGACCTCGTCCCCGGCCACGAGCCGGTGCGCTCCGTACTGGTCGCGGCGTAGAATCACACGGTTAACTTCGACGACGATGCGGCGCTCCTGCAGACCCAGTTCGGCGACGAGATGCGCCACACTGAGGCCTTCGGGGAATTCTCCGGGCTCGCCGTTCACGGTCAAGCGCACCGGCGGAACATAGTGGCGCGCCCCAACCTTTACAACCACCAGGCCTTTTGGTAACTCCCGCGCACTCACCGGTCCGACGCCGCCGATACATCCAGAACACCTGGCGACGATGGGTAGCGGGACCATCCGGTGTGGCGCGTTGCCGACGCCGGAAGTCGCCTGCGGGACGGTTGCGTTATGCCCGACCGGTGGGGGAGACGGCATGGCCAGAATTACACGCGCCCTCGTCAGCGTTAGCGACAAGACCGGTCTCGTCGAGTTCGCTCGTGGACTCCGCGAGTTCGGCGTCGAAATCCTCTCGACCGGCGGTACTGCCCGGCTGCTCGGCGATGCGGGCATCCCGGTGGTTCCGGTCAGCGCTTATACCGGGTCGCCCGAGATCCTCGACGGACGCGTGAAGACCCTGCATCCCAGGATCCACGGTGGACTGCTGGGGCGCCGAGACGATCCCACCCATCGGGAGCAGATGGCCGCCAACGCTATCGCGCCCATCGACATGGTGGTGGTCAATCTGTACCCGTTCGAGTCCACCGTGGCGCGCCCGGATTGCTCGCTTGCCGACGCCATCGAGAACATCGATATCGGCGGACCGTCCATGTTGCGCTCGGCGGCCAAGAATCACCGGGACGTCAGCGTGCTGGCCGATCCCGCGGACTACACTGCGGTCCTCGAAGAGATGCGCGGCAGCGGTGGCGGGGTGTCAACGGAGACGAACGCCCGCCTGGCGCGCAAGGCCTTCCAGATGACCGCCCGGTACGACGGAGCGATTGCCGACTACCTCGGGAGCCTCCAGGCAGGGGAGCGGATCGAGTTCGGCGAAACCATCCACATCGGCCTGCGCAAGGCGCAGGACCTGCGTTACGGCGAGAACCCGCACCAGGCGGCGGCGCTGTACGGCGACTTCTTCGCCGGCGTCGAGCAGCTCCACGGCAAGGAGCTGTCGTACAACAACATCGTCGACATCAACGCGGCCATCTTCCTCATGCTCGAGTTCGCCGCCGACCGCGATGCGACAGTCGCCATCCTGAAGCACAATACGCCATGTGGGGTCGGCAGCGGTCCCACCGTGGTCGAAGCATATCGGCGCGCGTATCGGACCGATCCGGAGTCGCCCTTCGGCGGTATCGTCATCAGTAGCCGGGTGTGGGATCGCGAGCTGGCGCGTGAGGTGGACGAGATATTCACCGAGGTGTTGGTTGCGCCGGCGTTTACCGCTGACGCTCTGGAGGTGCTTCGCGAGAAGAAGAACCGGAGACTGATGCGCTGGAACCCCGAAGTCGTCGCGGACCGGTACAGACGCGAGCTGCGCGGGGTGTTTGGCGGTGTGCTGGTGCAGGATGCCGACCGGGGGACCGAAGATCCCAGCGGCGCGCGGGTGGTGACTCGACGGTCGCCCACGGCGCGGGAAGTGGCGGCAATGGCCTTCGGGCTCAAGGTGGTGAAGCACGTCAAGTCGAACGCCATCGCCTTCGTAGCCAATGACCGCACTCTGGCGCTCGGCGGCGGAGCGACTTCGCGCGTCGATCCGGTTCACGCGGCCCGTGACAAGGCCGCCCGAGTCGGTGTCTCGCTTGCCGGGTCAGTGCTCGCCAGTGACGCTTTCTTCCCCTTCCCGGACGGTGTCGAGGTGGCCGCGGAGGCCGGTGCGGTGGCTATCGTTCAGCCCGGGGGCAGCGTGCGCGACGTCGAGGTGATCGCCGCGGCCGACCGCCTCGGCCTGGCGATGGTGTTTACCGGGGTTCGGCATTTTCGGCATTAAGTTCGCGCGGCCGGACGAACGGTATACGCAGACGAGACGAGCGGCCGTGGACGAACAACGAACGACTACGAACTGACGCCGTGCGGCCAACCCCCAACCATCGATCATCAGGCTCAGTATGAACATTCTTGTCATCGGAAGCGGTGGGCGGGAACACGCACTGGCGTGGCGGATCCGTCAATCGCCGCGGGTTCAGCGCGTTTACGCGGCACCCGGCAATGCGGGCATAGCCGAGGTCGCCGACCTGGTGCCGCTGGCTGTCGACGATATCGCCGGGCTGGTGCGCTTCGCGTTCGACGCCCGCATCGACCTGACCGTGGTCGGGCCCGAACTGCCGTTGACCCTGGGCATCGTCGACGAATTCGAGCGCCATGGTCTGCGCATCTTCGGGCCGCGGCGCGCTGCCGCTCAGCTGGAAGGGAGTAAGGCGTTCACCAAGGAGTTACTGCGCCGGCACGGCGTCCCCACCGGTTATTTCGGTGTCTTCGACGATCCGGACGACGCCGTGCGGTATATCCGCGAGGTCGGTGCGCCGATTGTCGTCAAGGCGGACGGGCTCGCCGCCGGCAAGGGTGTGCTGCTCTGCCAGACGTTGGGGGAGGCCGAAGAGGCGATTAACGAGCTGATGCGGACCAGGCTGTTCGGTGACGCGGGCAAGCGGGTTGTTGTCGAGGAACTCCTCGAGGGCGAGGAGGTGTCCTTCATGGCTGTGACCGACGGCAGTACGGTACTGCCACTGGCAACGTCGCAGGACCACAAGCGGGCTTACGACGGCGACACCGGACCGAATACAGGCGGCATGGGCGCGTATTCCCCGGCGCCGATCGTCACGCCGGAACTGCAGGCGCGCATCCTGCGCGAAATCATGGAGCCGGTGGTCCACGCCCTGCGAGCCGGCGGGGTCGAGTACAAGGGTGTGCTCTACGCCGGTTTGATGATTGGTGCCGCGGGGCCCAAAGTCCTGGAATTCAATGTGCGGCTCGGGGATCCGGAGTGCCAGCCCTTGATGCTGCGCCTGCGGAGCGATCTGGTGGATCTGATGGAAGCCTGCATCGACGGGCGTCTTGCCGGTCACGAGGTCGATTGGGATCCCCGCGCCGCCGTATGCGTGGTGCTCGCTGCCGGAGGGTACCCGGGGACGATCGACCGGGGGCGGGTAATTCACGGGCTGGAGGCCGCGGGTGCCTGGCGCAACGGGGTGGTTTTTCACAGCGGCACGGCGCGCTACGACGGGGAGGTGGTCACCAGCGGTGGTCGTGTGCTGGGCGTGACTGCCCTCGGAGATACGGTCAAAGCGGCGGTTGACGAGGCTTATGCCATGGTAAGTCGAATCCGCTGGGACGGCATGCACTATCGGCGCGATATCGCGCACCGGGCACTGGAGGCGGAAGGATGACGGACGGCGCCGCAATAGTTGGCATCTTGATGGGCAGCGACAGCGACTGGGCGGTAATGTCCGCGGCCGCGGAGCGGTTGCGGGCACTCGATGTCCCGCACGAGGTCATGGTGCTGTCGGCGCATCGTTCGCCCCAGCGCACCGCCGAGTACGCAACCGGCGCCCGGGCGCGTGGTCTACGGGTGATCATTGCCGGCGCCGGCATGGCCGCACACCTTGCGGGCGTGGTTGCAGCGCATACGACGCTGCCGGTCATCGGCGTGCCGCTTGACGCCGGCAGCCTCGCGGGGCTCGACGCATTACTGGCGACCGTGCAGATGCCTCCCGGTATTCCCGTCGCGACGGTTGCAATCGGAAAAGCCGGCGCGGACAACGCCGCTATTCTGGCCGCGCAGATCCTCGCGCTCTCGGATGCGGCTCTGGCGGCGCGTCTCGAGGCGCTCAAACTCACTCTGGCGCAACAGGTGGAAGAGAAGGATGCGCGCCTGCAGCAAGAGCGTGCGGGCCGCTGACGGGGACGGTGTCAGGACCGCGGTGCGCGTACTGGCGGAGGGCGGGCTGGTCGTGTACCCCACGGAAACCCTGTACGGATTGGGCGTCGACGCGACCAATGCCAACGCCGTCGACCGCCTGGTCGCGCTGAAGGGGCGCGAAACGGGCAAGCCGATCGCCTTGCTGGTGGCGGACCGTCCGATGGCCGAATCGGTGGTGCGCGCGATAACGCCGATCGCGGATGTGCTGATGCGGAGATTCTGGCCGGGCCCCCTGACGATCGTCCTCGATGCCGATCCGGCGCTGCCCCGGCCGCTAAGTGCGGGGACGGGAACGATCGGCTTGCGGGTGTCGAGCCACCCGACGGCAACTGCCCTCGTACGGGAGCTGGCACGGCCCGTCACCGCATCGAGCGCCAACCCCGCCGGCTGCGGTCCGCCAACTTGTGTCTCGGAGGCCATGGGATATTTTGCGGAAGCCGTGGAACTGTACCTCGACGGCGGGCGGGTGCCCGGACAGCCGCCGTCGACGGTCGTCGATGTCCGCGGGGACACGTTACGTATCTTGCGTCCGGGCGCGGTGTCTGCGGACGCACTCCACGCCGCGGTCGGTGCGCGTTCGGCGGTGCTGCCGGCGCCGAGAAACCGGAGACGGATGTCCCCGAGAAAGTAGATGTGGTCGTGGCAATCCTTCGCCCCTTTCGTCCCTTGCGTTACAACCCGGCGCTCGTGCCCAATCTGGCCGCGGTGGTGGCGCCGCCCTACGACGTCATCACCCCGACGCAGCGCGACGCTCTGTACGAACGCGACCCTCACAACGTTGTGCGGCTCATCCTGAATCGCAGCGACGATCCGTACGCGGCGGCGGCGGCCAACCTCGAAGACTGGCGCCGCGAGAAGATCCTGATCCAGGACGACGAGCCGGCCATCGGCTACCATGTCGAGCACTTCACCCTGCCCGATGGCGAACGGCGCACCCGCACGGGCATTCTCGCTGCGGTTCGGCTGGAGGACTTCGATAGCGGCGTCGTCCGGCCGCACGAGCGCACATTCGCCAGACCGAAGGAAGACCGGCTGCGACTGATCAGGGCGTGCCGAACCAATCTGAGCGCCGTCTTCGGCATGGTTGGCGGCAACGCCGATGCCCTCGAACCGCTGCGCGGCGAGGCGATGCGTCGCCACCCCGATGTCGAGGTGCACGACGACCTTGGTGTCGGACACCGGCTATGGTTCGTCCGCCAGACCGACGCGATCGCGGCGGTGACGACCGCTCTGGCGGAAGCGACAGTGTTTATCGCCGACGGCCATCATCGCTACGAGACGGCTCTCGCGTACCGCGACCTGCGCCGCGCCGAAGGGGTGACCGGCCCGGGAGCGCCGAGCAACTTCGTGCTCATGTACCTCGCCTGTACGGCCGATCCGGGACTGGTAATCCTGCCAACTCATCGGGTGTTGGGCGGGCCGGCGGCGCCGCCGGCGGCGGTCATACTCGAACGCCTGCAGGCGCATTTCTCGCTCGAGCGGGTCCCGCAAGCGGCCATGAGCCAGCGACTGGCCGAAGGGGCGCGGGGGAAGCAATTCGGGGTTGTGCTGGCCGAGCAGGGCGACGGCCTGGTGGCGTCCGTTCGCGACGAAGCGCGCGTGAGCCGATACCTGGACGATCTTCATTCCTCGGTGCGGTCGCTCGACGTGGCCATTCTCGATAGCGCGGTCTTGCGCGGACTGCTCGGCATCGACTGCGCGGCCGCGGCGCAGCAGGGGTGGCTGACCTACACCCACGACGCCGGGGCGGCCATCGCGGCGGTCGCCGGCGGCGCGACGGCGGCGTTCCTGATGAGTGCGCCCCGGGTAGAGGACGTGGTTACGGTGTGTATGGCCGGGCAGACCATGCCGCAGAAGTCGACTTACTTCCACCCAAAGCTCCTCACCGGGCTGATGTTCCACGTCCTCGATTGAATCCGTCAGGTCGGTTGCGGCTCGGAGAAACACGTTGGCAGTCGGCCGAGGCACAGGCCGAACGATCAGGTGTGCCTCCCAGCCTGTTGGCGGCGGGCGAGTTCTTTCATTGACAAAGGGAGTCCAGCGAGGGTACACAGTCCTGCAAAAGGGAGTAGGGGTGCAACGGCGGCCGGAAGCGACTGCGTGGGACAGGGGGAAAGGGCCGTGTTCCGACGCGGGATCGGAGTGGCGCAAAGGTTACGGTTGGAGGCTTTGCGACGATTGAAGGAAGTTCAGGGGAATCTGACTTCGGGAGCGGACACGAGGGGGGGACATGACTGGACGAATTGGGCGTGGAGAGAAGCCGAGCGGCCGCGGCTGTATCGCAGCGGGTGTCGTGCTGTATGTGGCTTTGCTGTTGTTTGGGGGCCAATCGGCGTCGGCCGTGGTCAATCCGACACCGACGCCGGCAGTGCGACCGCGGGTGGAAACCGAACGACTCGCACCGGCAAAGGGCGCGTCTCGATTTTCCGCATCCCTTGCAGATGCTTCGCCGGCGTTGGGACGGCGAGGGGACGATAACTCATTAAACGCTGGGGGCGTCGCTGCCCGGAGTCGCTGAGGAGGAATCGATGACGCAAGTTGTTCGAACTGCTCTCGTTGCTGCTGGCGTCACCATCTCGCTCGCCGTCATGTCCGGGCGGACGATGGCGACATGTTCAGGGGGCGCGACCGGCGAGTTGACCGGCACAGGTCGCGGCGAAGGCGTGAGCGGTACCCTTAACGGAAGCCCACACTCCGCCGGCTTTGCGGGGGTCATTCGAGCTACGATCAATGGAGTTCCGAACGTACCGACTTTCTGCATCAACCTGCTGAATCCGATTTCCGTCGGCGACTGCTTCAACGCTGGAGGACCGACGTCGCCGCATGTCACCTGGCTGCTGAATCACGGGTATGGACCGGACGATAACGTGCCGGGCACCACGGCGGAGAAGAACGCCGAGAACGCCGCGCGGCAAGCCGCCGTGTGGTACTTCTCCGACGGGTTCATCACCACCGACTCGCACCAGACACGGGTGCAGGCGATCATCAACGGCGTGCCGGCAAACCCCGATCCACAGGCGGACGTGCCGCAGATGAATCTCGGCCCGGCGTCGTCCGTCCTCGCCCTCCCGGACGACACCGTACAGGCTCTCATCGTTAACGTCACACTCGGAGGCCAGCCGCTGGTGGGCCAGGTCGTCAATCTGAGCGCGACCTTCGGTACGTTGAGTTCGGGTACCGTGACCACTGACGGGTCAGGTGCCGCGAGCTTCACGCTTACAAATACGGCCGGCACGCCCGGCACGGCTACCGTTACGGCCACCTTTACCGGCGCGTTGCCGGCGGGAACCATCTTCGAGCCGGTTGTGTCGGGTAAGCAGCGATTGGTGCTCGCCACGTCGGCGAACGCGGTCGTGGTCGCGGATGCGACGGTTCAGTGGGTTAACGGCGGCACGATCGTTGCCCACAAATTCCTGGACGCTGACGCCGATGGCACGCAGGATCCCGACGAGCCGAACCTCGCCAGCTGGACCATGCGCCTGTATGCCTGCGACCCGGCCTGCGACGGGTTGGGTTGCAGTCTGCTCACCTCCTTGACAACCGACTCCAACGGCAACGCCAACTTCGGTAGCCGTCCGGCCGGTTGTTACCGGGTGGACGAGGTCTTCCCTGCACCTGCACCGGGACACCACAACTGGCGCAACGTAACCGATGCGTCACAGCTCTTCACGTTGGCGAGCAATCAGGGCGTGCAGGTCGTTTTCGGCAACATCATCGATTCGGTGATCGTGGTGCAGAAGTTCAACGACCTCGACGGCGACGGAATGCAGGATGGCAACGAGCTGTTCCACAACGGCTGGCTCATGATGCTGCACCGTCTGGTGAACGGTAGCTGGATTCCGCTGCGCCAGGGTTTGACGGTCGACGGTCAGGTTGTATTCTCGGATCTCCCGGGGGGACACTACCGGATCGAGGAGGAGCAGCGTTCCGGGTGGTGGAACACCACGCCGGGTAATCCGTACGAGCTGGACCTTGCCCCGGATAGCATCGTGACAGTTACGTTCGGCAATATGCCAGACTGCGACGACAACAACGCTTGCACGGATGACAGCTACGATCAGGGCGTGCAGGCTTGTGTGCACACGCCGCTTTCCGGGCCGGCGTGCGACGACGGCACTGCCTGCACCCAGACCGACACCTGTCAGAACGGCACCTGTGTCGGTAGCAATCCTGTTGTCTGCACGGCCCTCGATCAGTGCCATGTCGCCGGTACGTGCGCTCCGAACACCGGGCTGTGCAGCAATCCGACTGCACCCGAAAACACCCCCTGCAACGATGGCAGCCCGGTCACCGAGCAGGATCGATGCGTGAGTGGTGTCTGTGTGGGAACGCCACCCTGCGACGATAATAACGCCTGCAATGGCATCGAGACCCCGAACGGACTGGGCGGCTGCCTGCCCGGCGTACCGCTCCTCTGCGATGACGGCGATGCCTGCAACGGCGTCGAGACCTGCAACCCCTCCAGCGGGTGTCAGGCAGGGACGCCGCCAACGTGCGACGACGGCGACGTGTGCAACGGCACCGAAACCTGCGACGCGCAGCTCGGCTGCCGGAACGGTGCGCCGCTCGTGTGCTCCGACGGTATAGCGTGCAACGGCATCGAGACCTGCGACGCCACTGCAGGCTGCCTCCCGGGGACGCCGGTGGATTGCTCCGCGTTTGTCGATACGTGCCACGATGCCGCCTGTGGCGAGCCGGATGGTGCGTGCGTGGTGACCCAGAAGATAGACGGGTTCGCTTGTGACGACGACGACGTCTGCACGTTGAACGATCGCTGCATTGCCGGCGTGTGCACGGGTGCGACCACCGGCGATACCGACGGTGACGGTTATTGCGACCTGCAGGAACAACAGGCGCAGTGCAACATCACCGATCCGCGAGAGATCCCTCCGCAACCGACGACTTACGCGGGAGGACGGGTGGCCGGCCCCGGCGAGATTCTGCTTACCTTCCACGCGCCGCTTGACCGTGACGTCCCGGTGGCTACGGACCCCAGTTGCGCGACCGTCGGGGTCTGCAACGCAACGAGCGGGTTCTGTACGGCGGGACGCATCTCCGATCCTTGCGATGTCGACGCCGACTGCAACTTGCCGAGTGGGACCTGCCGGGTGGTGGTCAACTACGCCTCGACACCCAGCCCGGTTCCCGATCTGGCGCTTATCGACGTCCAGCTCGTCGGTCGAGTGAGGTTGCCGAAAGAGTCGATCCTCGCTCTGTTCCAGCCGGTAACTCCCGGTTGCACACGCAAGGTCGACGTTCCCGTAGGCGCGCCCGGCTTCAAGAAGACGGGAGTTCTGTTCAAGGCACAGGGCACAACCGGCGGCAAGCTACGCAAGGACAGGGACCTGATACGCTATAAGGAATAGCGACGGGTCCACCCGTCGCGGGCCGAATCGGATGGGTGTCGGTGGAACCGTCGTCGGCAATCGCGGGGGGGGGGGCGGTGGGATGACCGATGCGGTGGGAGAATGTAACGCTTGCGGGGCGTGCTGTCGGGTCTTGATGCTCCAACGCTCCCCGGACGAGATCCGCGCGATGGCGGCGGTGACGTCTGTCCTCGGCATCCCCTCCGATATGACTTTCGCGGCCGCGCACTGGCGCCTGCTCAGCCGCGAGGAGGCAGAGCACCGTAATCCGTTCTACGTGAACCGCCTGCCAGCCGAGGTGTTCTTCTATTCCTGCGACCGGGTGGGCGCCGATGGCAAATGTCAGGCATACGAGGATCGCCCACTCGTCTGCCGCGGTTACCCGTGGTACGACCAGCCGGTGCGTAACCTGCCCCTCCCGCATCCGGAGTGCGGCTACCAGATCGACATCCAGGCCGCGTGCGGTGGTTGCGCGACCGGGAGAAAGAATCTCCCGCCCGCGGGTGACCCGGAGGCTGGGGCCGATCGCGCGGGTTAGCGTCGCCCGGGGCGGTGCCGGCGGCGCGGTCCCTGGCGCGATCGCTGCGGGTCGTGCCCGAGCGCGGCAATGCTCGAGACGACGTCGCTCGCCGCGTGTATCGATACCCGCATGGTCGGCCCGTAGTGCAACACAAAGGCGTTGAGCGCTTCCACGCTGTCCGCCTCGATGACTGCGATACCGCGAAACGGTGGATCGCGGTCTTGCCAGACGTACTCTCCGACCAGCCGGAAACCCTCGGGCTGCGCGGTGTCCCATTCGATGCGCCTGGCGATGACAGGCTCGAGGTTCTCCCAGGTGAAGTCGTACTCGGCGATGAACAGCATGTGGACTCCTTCACGCCACCGAGGCGGCAACGTGTCGCGGCCCGACGGTGTCGACCCCACGCGGAGCGCGCCGCGCTCGCCGGGGAGTTTCGGCAAGACGCTCCCCGGCGGCCGACTGTCGGTCGGCGTGCGAACGCACGGCCAGCCAGCGTGCCGCCGGACCCCAGACGTGCCGCGGTGCGGTCGCGCCTGCGAACACACCCATGTGACCGCCCGGCGCCAACCGAAACGTCTTGTCGCGCGAGCCGACGGCGTCCATAACCGCCTGCACCGCCGGCACCGGCGCCACCTCGTCGGTGCGCCCGGCGAAGGCCAGCAGCGAGGCTTCCACCGTCCACAGGTTCGCCGACTTGCGGCCGAACTTGAGATCGCCGGTAACCAGTTTGTTCTCGCGCACCACCTCGTGGAAGAACTGGACGAAGGCCGCCTGCGGGTACTCGATGAACTGCGACACCCACTGATTCATGGCGTCGAAGCCGTTGACGTACTCCTTGTCCCACAGGTTCATTACCAGATCGGCGTAACGCGTGACGTTCTTGACCGGCGTCAACATCCGGAACACCGTGCTCGAAAGGCCGCCGGGAACGTTGCCGATACGCCGTGCGATGAACTCCAACTGATCGCCCCCGTACTTCACTATCCAGGCAAAGAGCCCCGTCTTCGCCGTATCTATCGGGGCTCCGATACTTACGATGTTGCGCACCGAGCGGTCGCGGTTGGCCGCCGCGTGCATCAAGGCGAAGATCCCGCCCATGCAGTAGCCGAGCATCGATAGCTCGGAACTGCCGGCGTCGCGCCTGGTCGCGCGGGCCGCCGCCGGCATCCAGTCGAGCACGTAGTCGTCGATCCGCACATAGGAGTCCGTATGGTCCGGCTCGCCGAAGTCCACGAGGTACACGCGAAAACCCTGCCGCAACAGGAATGCAACCAGGCTCCGGTTGGCATAGAGATCGAAGATGAACGGCTTCACCATCAATGGCGGGACGAGCAGGACGGGGAGATCGTGGCGCGGCGCGACGCCGTCCAGACGGTAGCGTCGGACCTGGAGCTTGTCGCGGCGATAAACGATGTCGTACGGTGTCCGCCCGACAACGATCATCGGATCGCGCACCAACCAGTCGATGCCGTTAACGAAACGCAGCGCCGTCCGATGCGCCTCGATGCGCGCCAGACGCTCGGCCTGCTGCAAGACGTTCTCGAACATGAGCCCCACCGTAAAGGACGGAGGGGAGCCTTTCAATCGGAGCCGGGTGGCTTGCGTAACCGGTGACGGGTGGCGCACTGTAGCGAACGACCGGGAAGGAACGAGGACAGGAAAGGCCGGAGGGACCATGCGCATAGGATTGATGTTGGGCGACAATACGGCACCGCGCGATAGCCTCGAACGGCACATCGCGCGGGTGCAGGAGGCGGAGCGGGACGGGTTTGCGACGGCCTGGTTCGCACAAACGTTCGGTATGGATGCCATGACGTTCGCCGCGGTGGTCGGCCGCGTCACGACGCGCATCGAGCTTGGGACCGCGGTCGTGCCGACGTACCCGCGCCACCCGGTCGCGATGGCGCAGCAGGCCCTGACGGCGCAGATCATGACCGGCGGTCGTTTCGCGCTCGGTATCGGGCTGTCCCATCAGGTGGTCATCGAGACGATGTACGGCCTGTCGTTCGCGAAGCCGTACTCGCACATGAAGGAGTACCTCGCCGTGCTGGCGCCGCTGATTCGCAGCGGCAGCGTTTCGTTTGCCGGCCGCGAGTACACTGTGAATGCACCGCTCACGATTACCGGGGCGACGCCGTGTCCGATTCTTCTGGCGGCACTTGCGCCCAGGATGCTCGCGCTTGCGGGATCGATCGGCGACGGAACCATTACGTGGATGACCGGTTTCAGGACCCTGCGCGAGCACACGATCCCGCGCTTGACCGCCGCGGCGACCGAGGCCGGGCGGCCGGCGCCGCGCGTGGTCGTAGGGCTGCCAGTCGCGGTGACGAACGACGTCAAAGGGGCGCGGGAAAGCGCGACCAAGGCTTTCCAGGTTTACGGGTCGCTGCCGTCGTACCGTGCGATGCTGGATCGCGAGGGTGCAGAGGGGCCGGCGGATGTGGCGATCGTTGGCGACGAGGCGGAGGTTGGTGCGCGTCTGGAGGAGCTGGCGGCGCTCGGTGTAACCGATTTCCTGGGTGGGCTCTTTGGCATGCGCGCGGAGCCGGACGCGATGGTCGAGCGCACGTGGGCTTTCCTTGCCGAGCGCGCACGCCGCGCAGCGGCCTGACGGCCGGGCCTTGCGACACGCCGCCACGGAGGCTCCAACCGGGCCGATGACCTCAGTCTGGCACGATCTCCACTGGGTACTGCCGCTGCGCTCCGAGGCGATGACGGCGGTGATGAATGGCTTCACGGCGCTCGGTTACGTTCCGTTCTTCCTCGCCTGCCTGCCGCTCGGGTACTGGCTCTGGGACAAGGGCCTGTTTACGCGTCTCGCGGTACTCGTCGTCATGACCGCCTTGCTCAATGCGTTCCTCAAGGACGCCTTCCATGACCCCCGCCCCGATCCGGCCTTCGCTCTCGACGCTCGCGTGGGCGACTCCTACGGAATGCCCAGCGGGCATGCGCAGGTGGCGGCCGCCATGTGGCTCTGGCTCGCCTACGAACTGCGTCGCGCATGGGTGTGGGTCGCGGCGCTCGCGATCGTGGCCGGAGTCTCATTCAGCCGCCTCTATCTGGGCGTGCACGACGTCGAGGACGTGGTCATCGGTCTCGCCGCGGGCTTCGCCAGTCTGGCGATCTTCCGCTTACTGCTCTCGGACCGTTTTCGGCATTGGCACGATCTGCATCCCCTGGCGCAGCTTGCGTTGCTGGTCGCCGTGCAACCGATCGTCTGGTTGGCGTGGCCTGGGCCGGACGGCCCGGGCGGAGCGAGCGCCATCCTTGCCTTTCTGCTCGGCTGGTGGGCCGGCGTGCTCTACGACCGCCATCGAATCGGTTTTCGCCGCCACCAGAGCTGGACGGTGGCGCTGGTGGCGGCCACGCTCGGGATCGCCTTCCTCTTCGCTTTTCTCGACCCACTGCAGCGGGGGCTGGTCGCCGCCGGTATCGGGAAAACAGCGGCCATCTGGATTCAGATGCTGCTGGTTGCCCTCTACGTCACCGTTATTGCCCCCGCCTTGTTCCGTGCCGCCGGTGCCGTCCTTCCCGAGCCGATGAGTCGGGATACATTCCCCTCCGAGCGGAGAGGTCTGTGAGCGTCCGCCTGCCGCCGACGCAGTGCGTGGTCGTCTCGCCGCGGCGGCCGGGTTAGCCTACCCGTACGCGGCGGTCATGTCTCGGTCGGTCCCGATATCCCGGTCGAGAGTAGGGGCGCGGGCGCGTGGGCTATCGATCGCCACATTTCCGGATCGTGTCCGGTGACGATGAAAGCTCCTCGGTCGCGAAGTGCGCGTAAACGTCGGAGCGCGGCTACCATTTGTTCGCGATCGAAGACGGCCGTGGGGAGATGGAGGTTGTCGAGCGTGCGCCGCAGGTAACAGGCGTCTGCCGCGAGTACCAGGTCGTCTCCGCCGACGCGTATCCGGAGAGATTGGTGCCCCGGCGTGTGCCCGTGGGTCGGCAGGCATACCACCGATCCGTCTCCGAAGACGTCGTGCTCGCCGTCGATCAGGCGCAAACGATGGCCGTGATCGTAGTCCTGCGGGTCGTAGTACACCCGCTCGACGAGATCGGCGTCGTGGGCGGCCTCCCATTCCCGTCGTTGCACAAGCAGGGTGGCGTTCGGGAGTTGCGCGTTGCCGCCGCAGTGATCGAAGTGCAGGTGGGAGTTGATGACGAGATCGACCCGCTCCGGCGCGCAGTCGACCTGCGCAAGGCGGGTGCCGATTTCCTCGCCGGGGTCGAAATGCACGGTGTGGAACGGCGCGAGCCGACCCAGCCGGGTGTTGGCATCGGTCTGGGCATCGACGTGAAGCCCGGTATCGAAGAGGGCGCGGCCCTTAGGATGATCGATCAGGAAGGCGGGGACGGGGACGGTGAGGTGGCCGGATTCGCCATCGAGCAGCAGGGCGGTGGGTACCGTAAGCGAACCGCAGGTGAAGGCGTACACGCGCAGTGACGGTGCATCGGTCGGCATTCTGGGACTCCTCGACATGGAACGTGGAGAGTACGGTTGGGTGCAGCGCGGTACGGTACGGGAGTCACAGCGGAGGGGGAGGGATTCGAACCCCCGAGCCCTTGCGGGCTGCCGGTTTTCAAGACCGGTGGTTTCAACCACTCACCCACCCCTCCGCAGGCGACCTCTGACGTAGCGGAAGTCGGGGGTGGGGTCTATGGCGGGGGGGACTTGAGGGTCTGAGGGCGTGGGGGCGCGGGGTTAGAAGCGGACGTTGAGGCTGCCGCGCTGAATGGCGTCTGGGGGTTGCATCGGCGGGTCGGCGGGCACCCAGCAGGTTCCCCCCCAGCACGTCTTGACGTCTGGCTTTTGAGGCTGGCTGACCCCGGGGGGACCCTTGAATGCGCCCGCTCGGTCAGCTTGCGGGACGGTGCCCGCGGTGCCCATACGTGCCGCGGCCATTGCAGGTAGGGTGCTGGGGACAATCTCCAGGTCTTCAATGTACTGCCGGAAGCTGGCATCGGCGATGCGCGTCGGCCGCGATGGGGCCGCGCCGCGCCTGATCGTACTGACCTCTTGCGCGGTGACCGCCACCCCGCGCCGCGTCGGCCAGCGATTGCTATGCACCTGCACAGTCCCTGCGACACCGACGACGTCGCTGACCTCGGCTACGGGGTCGTACGTCATGACGAACTCCGTCCCGGTCACCGCGGCAATCGCCACCGGTGTGACGACCTCGAACCGCGACCGCGCTGCTCGCTGGTCACTGACAACGGTGCGCAGCGAACCGCGCTCCAGCTTCACCTTCGACGTCGATTCTGCCACGTCGGCAGGTGCCAGACGTTCGAGGAGGACCTCAGAGTCCTCCCCAATGTTTAAGGCTTCGTCGCCCAGGCTCAGCAACACCCGCCCTGATGGACCCGTGCGCAGAGCGTCGCCGGCGTGGACCTCGGCTCCGAGGGCCGCCGGTGTCCATGCTCCCTCGCGGCCTACCTCGGCGGTGCCGTCGAGCGCCGCAATCGTCCCCACGGTTTGCGCTGTCGCCGTCACGGGCGCCAGCAGGAACGCAACCGACAGGGCGAATCTGTGGAACCTGGACCACATGACTTCAGTACCTGGCCGTGACCGCGAGCGAAACGATGTTGCGGTCATACGTATAGACTCCCTGATTGGAATCGTTGAACAAGCCGAAGTAGGCGAGCGTGAGATCGAGATAACTGGTCAATGACTTGTTCGCCGAGCAGAGTATCCGGTACTGGTTATCTTTACGGCCGTCGCTGGCCGGATCGTAATCCTCGTAACGGTAGTCGAACTCCAGCTGTGCGCCGATGCCCAGCGGGAATCCCCACCCACCGCCTACCTGCACCTCGTTGCCGTTATAGCCGAACTCGTCTCCGGAGGTCCTGGTCGGGACCTGAGTGTCGAAGCGGTAACCGAGAAAGGCGTAACGGTCCGGCGCGCCAAAGTAGCCGTACTGGCGTACACCCGGCGAGTAGTTGTTGCCGTCGAGCACCTCGACGTCCGGTTCGAGGAAATCCCAGTACCTGTACCTGAAGTAGATCTCCGTGCGGCCGAAGTCGCCCTCCGGTACCGACAGCCACGGCAGGGCCGTGGCCTGGGACAAGTAGCTGCTCGTCTGCCGCACGTAGTAGTCGTACTGACCGAGCAATCCCAAGCGGACCGGCCCGGCATCGTAGATGAACTGCACTGCGGGCCGATTGTCCATGAGGTTGTTACTGTTGAGGCTGAAATGCAGTGTTTGCGAGAAGTCGTAGCCGAGCGTTAAGGTGGCACGATCGGTCAGCCGTGCGGCATAGACGCCGCCGGCTAGCAATACCACGCGTCCATCTGCCTGCCTGCCGAATCCGTACTGATTCTGCAGCGGCTCGTCCGACGGGGCGAGAACTACGTTGCTGTCGTACTGCAATCCGAGCGAGGCATACAGCGTGTACGGTCGTGCCAGGGGTGCCGCGCCCTCCGTCAACTTGTCCAGAAAGGCCTGCGACTCCTTCGCCATCGCGGAGTCGGGATTGGTGGCGATGACACTGTCGAAGTACGTCTGAGCGGCGGCCCAGTCCTGAGCCTGATAAGAAGTGACGCCAAGGTAGTACTTGCTCGGAACATCCAGTTTCGCGTCGCTTGTGCCGGCGCGTGCGAAGTTGGTCCGCGCTCCGGCAAGGTCGCCCGTGCGCAGTTGCGCGAGGCCGAGGGAGAACGACGCATCGGCAGCCAGCGCCGGCACGCCCTGCGCCTTTTCGAGCCACGGGATGGCGTCGTCGTACTGCCCGGTCTGCACCAGAGCGTCGCCGAGCTCGAGCCAGCCCTGTTGCAGATCCGGCTTGGCCGCGAGGGCAGCCTTGAGGTCGTCCACGGCCGCGGCGTTGTTACCGAGGCGCGCCTGCGTGATGCCGCGATAGTACCGCGCGAAGGTGTCGGCCGGATCGGCGGCGACCGCCTCGTCGAACTTCTGCAACGCTGCCTGATACTTTCCGGCATGAAAGTCCACGAGGCCGCGGGAGTAAAGAAGTTCCGAGCGCTCGGACGCTAACGCCGTGGCGGACAGGAACAGACACAGCGCAGCGACCTGTGCCCACGTCCTTCCCTGCGGCCGCACCCGCACCGTTGGCCGCTCCCTATCTGATCTCAATGAAGCCATCGGTGCATTCCGGGGTCCGTTGCGTCGGTACCCCATCGACCAGGGTGGTGTACTCGGCATCTCCGCGCGGGCATTCGAGAGGCGCCCGACCGCTCGCCGTAGGACTTACGGTCACCGCGCAGGTGTACAGGATTGCCGACGGGATCTGAATCGGCTCCGGCACAAAGGGATCGCCGACGATCGCCCGGACCGCATTGCAATCCAACCCGGGCTCGCACCCCAACGGCAGGAACGCGGTTGTCAGTGGGACCCCGAGGGCGCCGTTCACACTGCAGTCCGGTACGGGCGTGCCCCCCGGTGTTTGCGTCGGTTGCGGGTTGATCTGAATCAGCGCCGGATCGAACGATACGTGGTTCTGGGTCGCGATCACCAGTTGATCGGAAGCGTCAATGCTGACCGCGAAGGACGTGGTCCCACCCGGGGCAGCGCTACCCGAGCCGACGCGAATGACGACCACGCTGGCCGTCGGCGTTGGTGTCGGCGTCGGGGTGTCTGTCGGCGTTGTCGTTGCCGTGTCGGTGGGTGTCGGCGTCGCCGTGGGGGTGTGCGTGTCCGTGCTCGTGGGGGTCGGCGTCGGGGTGTTCGTCGGCGTGTTCGTGAAGATCGGGGTCGACGTGTGCGTCGGCGAGGATGTCGGTGTCGATGTCGCGGTTGCCGTCGAGGTTGCCGTCGACGTCGGTGTCGCGGTCGGTGTCTGTGTCGGCGTTGGCGTGAGCGTACCCAGCCGCTTGACACAGACCACCCCCGAATCGGTTTGCGGCTCGATCTTCCTGCCGACGTCTCCGCTGTCGTAGTTCGGTCCAACCGCTTGATCGGGAGCGGCGCAGTCGACACCGAGATTCGCCGGGTCGGTCGGGCAGCGCCCGGATATACCGGCGGGAGCGGGTACGACGTCCGACGGGAAACCGGCGATCGAAAATATCGCCTCTCCCCGCCGCAGATCTACGATCTTGAGTTGCCGGGCGCGGAAGGTCGGATCGCCGCGCGGGATCGCCGTACAGCAACTAGCAGTGCCTTCGCCGCTTACTTCGTTCGAGCTGAACACGATCCGAATGGCTTCGACGTCACGCGGTATCTCGGTTTCGGCGCTGAAACCGTCGCACTCGTCGCCGGCCTGGCTTCCCGCCCGCGGCCAGGCGGCGCGGAACGCGAGCGAACCGGAACCGCCTTCCGACGACGTTCCGGCATCGCAACCAGCCAGGGCCACGAGCAGCAACGCCGCGCCCGTCAAGGCTGAGATCGACCGCTGTGAGAAGCCTGACGACAAACCACTTCCCCCTCTGCCCCCCCTGGGGCCCGCAACACAAGATGTACGGCCCCGATACCGCGACTGCCTCGCCCTTGTCAACCCGAAAACCGGGGATTGTCGCAACTTGACGGCTGCCTCACGGTGTCACCGTCACCGCGCCGCCGCGGCAGATAGCGGCGAGGCCTCTTGGAATGCCTTCGACGATGACCCCGACGGTTGTGGTCTCGGCACAACTCACGGGGAGTCGGCCTGGCTGGGTGCCCGCTGCGACACGCACCGCGCACACATACAACGGTTGGCCGGCAGGGATCGGGGAGGCGCGGCCGCCCCGGCTCACGATCATCGCACGCACGCATTCGGAGGTCGGGCACTCGGGGCCGCTGAATTTCGTGAAGACCCCGGCGAGATCGCCGGTGGCCGGACGGCACTCGCCTGCGAGCTCGAGTTCGGGCGGAATTGCCAGGGAGTTCTGCGTTCCGTAAACCGACTGCGAGAATGCGGCGTCGAGGCTGACCGGCAAGTCTCCCACGGCACCGGCCGCCACGCTTACCGTCCCAACGGTTATGCCCGGGGCAGCGTCGCAACCTTGCAGGGCATCGCCGACCGCCGCCACGATGGTGTCGATCTCGACCGTCTCGCCGATGCCCGGACAGGCCTGCACCGGGGCGTTGCCGATGGCGATGTTAACCAGGAGGACTATCTCGTCGACGGTTATCGTCCCGTCGCCGTCGCAGTCGCCGATGCAAGATCGGGCCGCCGCCACTCCGGGCGCGGTCCAGGCGAACAGTGCCAACAGACCCGCGAACACGAGTCGGAGAGGGAGATTTGCGCTGGGCCGCCTTCTTGACCCGGTTGCGCCTCGCCCCCCGCGATCTGGGGTGGCGCCGGAGAAACCGCAACAGAAAACGGTCTTTACATCCATGCCGGTGCCGTGCTTATGGAATGACTACAGCACCGGTAGCGCCTGCGTGTTCGGTTTGTCAACAACGAGGCGGCCAGGTGGGGCTTGTCCGGGGGCGGGCGCGACAGTGCTGTGGTCCGGGTTGCCGGTTGGTCGGTTTTGAGCACTGGGGGCGCAATCATATGAGCTACCGGGGTGGAATCCGATGGGCTCGCGGCGCACTGCGCGGCGCGGGCTTCACGCTGGCGCTGGGGGCGGCGCTGGCTTTAGGCGAGGTGTTGACGGGGCCGCCCGCCGCCAACGCGGCCCCCTGTGTGGGCGATTGCAACTGGGATCCTCGGCAGGCGCCGGAGCCGGAGTTCCCGGTCGGGGTAAGCGAAGGTTTTCTTTGCGTGAAGATGGCAAACCGTGTCGAGCCCCGTGTGCCGGCCAGCATGTGTGTCGCGTGCGACATGAACGGCGACGGCCAGGTGGTTTTCGAAGAGGGATTGACGGCGTGGTTCAACGTGCTTTCGGATAGCAGGTCCTGCATCAGGATGCCGACTCATACGCCGACCGCGACGCCCAGCGCGACGCCCACCTTCACCCCGACGGCCGTCGCCACGCCGACGGCGACCGATACGGCGACGCGGACGCTTACCTCAACCCCTACACACACACCCACAAACACGGCCACGGCGACGCCCACGCATAGCGCAACCGGTACGGCTACGGCGACGGCGACGCTGTCGGTCACTCCCATCCCGACGCATACGCCGACTAATTCGGCAACGGCTACTCCGACGCACACGGCAACCTCGGGCCCGACGCTGTCGGCGACGATCACGCCTACGGCGACGCAGACACCGAGACGCTTCTTCGCCTACGTCGCCAACTCGCTGGACAACACCGTGTCGGTCATCGACACGGCGCTGCGGCGGGTCATTGCGACCGTCCCGGTCGGCACCCAGCCGGAGAACGTCGTCGCCAGCCCGGAGGGTGACGTCGTCTACGTTGCCAGCTTCGGTCAGACCGGTTTGTCGGGGTCTGTTTCGGTCATATCCGTTGCGAGCAACCGGGTGGTGCCGCCCACGATCGTTCCGGTCGATACGGGAAAGGGGACGCGCGGCGTCGCCTTCGTGGTTCCAGTCACGGGCCCCATTCGGGATGTCCTCGTGACCCAGGCCGGGACCAGTAACGCTCTCTTCCGCATCGACAAGGCGACCCAGCGGACCTCCGCAAGCATTTCGGGCGGGAGTTTCGCCGACCCGTACGACATCGTGATCGACAACGAACGCGACACCGCGTTCGTCAGCAATAGCGCCACCGTGGGGCGCGTCGGCGAGGTGAACTCGGTGACGATCCTGCGGATATCCGACCTGACGCCGCTCAGAAAACTCTCGGTGGGTACCAACCCGCGAGGCATGGCCTTCTCCCGGGCGCTCGGTGTCGTGTTGGTCGCCAATTTCGAGAGTGACAACATGTCGATCGTTGCCTCGCGCGAAGGCAGCGCGCCGCCCGACGTCACCCGGATTCTGGCGACCGTAAGCGTGGGTGACGGTCCCCAGGACATCGATCTTACCCCCGACGAGCAGTACGCTCTGGTTGCCAACGTCAACGGGCGGAGTGTTTCGATCGTCGATGTGGAGCAGGCACTGACGTTGCCCACTTCGGCGGTTGTGGCCACGGTTCCGATCGGCGAGTTGGTCCGCGGCGTTGCCGTTACGCCCGACGGACGCTTCGCTTACGTAACGGATGGTCCCGGGGGCGAGGTTACGGTCTTCGATATCGGGGTCGCCCTGGTCGACCCACCCGGATCGATCGTGGCGCGGATCCCGGTCGGTCGTGCCCCGCGCGGGATCGACATGGTCCCGCCGGCCGACGACTGAGGGGAAGGCGTGGAAGGCTTTCGGACGGACCCGGTGGCCTTCGAAACGACGCGAGACCGGGGCGGCGGTACCGCGGCCGGAGTCGAACGGTGGGCCCGGCGCTGGCCGCTGGTCGCCGTCGTGGCTCTTGTGACGATTGCCTCGGCCCTGTGCCGGCAGGCGGTTGCAGACGAATCTGCAGGTCAGTTGCGGGCGCGCGCGAGGGATGAAATTCGCGCGGAGAAGTTCGACGCCGCGCTGCAAACTGCCCAGCATGCCGTCGAGCTGGACGAACGGCTCCACGGACCTGACGATCCGGAAACCGCCGCCTCCCTGAACGTGCTCTCGGCAGCTTACCTCGGCCTCGGCCAGTACGTGCGCGCGCAGGAAACGGCCGAGCGCGCCCTCGCCATCCGCGAGACGACGCGCGGCCCGGACGACCCGGAAACCGCCGAATCGTTGAACGACCTCGGTGTCGTCTTCCTCTACCTGAAACAACCCGAACGCGCCGCCGCTCCCATTCGACGCGCGCTCGCGATCCGGAAAAAAAGGTTGCCCGCCGCCGATCCTCTGATCGCGGAATCCGAAGGCAACCTGGCCGCCGTTCTCGCCGGCCGCGGCACGACCTTGGACGCAAAAGGCGACCGGCAGGAGGCTGCAGCAGCTCTGACCGAGGCCGCCGAAGGCTTCGAACGCGCCCTCAAGATCAAGGAAACCGCACTCGGCGCCGGCCACCCTTCCACCTGCGCAACCCGCTCCAACCTGGCGGCAACGTATTTGCGATTGTCCAAACTCGGGTCCGGCGCCGATCAAACCCGCCTGCACGCTCGGGCGCAGGAACTGTCGGCGCAGGCTAAGTCGTGCACGGCCGCCGCCGAACCCGGACTGGCGGCGGCCGCCGCACAGATCAACCAGGGCTGGGCCCTCTGGCGCCAGAACGTCGCCGCCAACGCCCGCAGCGTCGTCGTGCTCGATCAGATGCGCGATCTCTTCAAGCAGGCCGCGACCGCGCGCGAACAGGTGCTCGGCGCCGATCACCCCGAGACCGCAAACGCGCTCGTCATGCTGGCAACGACCGCGCAGGCCGTCGGCAATTATCGGCAGGCCCTCGAACTGTTCCGCCGGGCCCTGGCCGCCGAGGATCGCATCCTTGCCGACTTCGTCGCCGCGGGCGACGAGCAACAGCGGCTCAATCTCCTGCGGCAGGCGCAGGGACACTACTGGGCGGCGCTCTCGATGATTCAGCGGCGGCTGCCGAAGGATCCGGACGCGGTCCGCCTCGGGCTGGAGCTGGTGCTGCGGCGCAAGGGCATGATCCTCGACGTGCAGACCCGCGTGCGTGACGCGCTATCGCGGCGCCTCGACGGTGCGGCGGCCGCCGCCTGGCAGCGCCTCGGCGAGCGCCGGGCAGAGCTGTCCGCTCTGTTGGTGAAGGGCCCCGACCCCGCCGACCCGACGAGCTACCGCAATCGCATCGATACATTGCGCCGCGAGATCGAACAGGACGAGCGAACCCTCGGCAAACAGAGTGCCATCGTCGCCGAGGAGTTGGCGCAACGCGACGTCACCGCCGCCGCGGTCGCGGCGCGTCTGCCGAAGGACTCCGTGCTCGTCGAGTACGTTCGCATCCGCGATTGGGACGACCAGAGGCTGGAGTGGATGCCGGCGCAGCGATACCTGGCGTTTGTGCTGACCCCGGACAGCACGGTGCGGCTCGTCGATCTGGGCGATGCCACGGCAATCGACAAGGCGCTGCGGGCCGGCTTCGCGGCCATCGAGGATCCGAAGGCGTTTACGGACCCGGTCGCCAACCAGAAGAAGACCGATGCCGCCCTGAGCGCCGTGTACCGCGCCATTGTCGAACCTCTGGGCGAGGAAGCGCGCGGCCGCCGCGTGTGGATCGTCAGTCCCGACGGCGAGATCAACAAGGCGCCGTTCCCGGCACTGCGGAGTGAGGCGGGTACGTACATGGTGGAAGACCGGCTGGTGACCCTGGTGAGCAGCGGTCGCGATCTGCTTCGGACCCAGCCTGGTGACCAGCCTCCGCTCGCCATGCTGATGGTGGCGAACCCGAAATTCGACAGCGCCGACACAACCGTGACCACCGACACCCGGCGGCGCCGTCGCCGCCGCGAGGCAGCGCCGGCGGCCGAGCAGAGTCGCGGCCAGTTCCGCTACCAGTTCGGCGCACTGCCCGGCACTGCCGCCGAGGCCGCGGCGATCCGGCCGCTCGTGCGCGGCCGCGCCGAGTTCCTCGAGGACGCCGATGCCACCGAGCCGGCGGTCTGGGACGTCATCCTCGACCGCCCGCCGCGGATCCTCCACTTCGCGACGCACGGGTTGTTCGAAGCGTCTGCTCCGAACGAGCCGCCCGATCCCACGGGGCGGATGGGTGGCGGTGCGGGGGCCGGCCGGCCCGACGACGTTCTGTTGCGATCGTTCCTGGCCCTGGCCGGGGTCAACCGGGTGCGCGACGTGCTCCCCAACGCCGACGACGGGGTCCTGTATGCCGCCGAAGTCGCCGACATGGACCTGCACGGCACCGAACTGGTCGTGCTGTCCGCCTGTCAGACCGCTCTAGGCGACGTGCAGACCGGGGAAGGAGTGTATGGGCTGCGACGGGCCTTTGTGCTCGCCGGCGCGCGCAATCTGGTGATGAGTCTGTGGCCGGTCGACGACGAGGAGACGCGCAACCTGATGGAGCAGTTCTATCGCGCGTATGGGGAGGGGATGTCGGCACCCGAGGCACTGCGCCAGGCCCAGCTCGTGACCTTGCGCCGGCTTCGCGACGCCAACCAGCGCGGCGAGGCGGCGCAGCCGGTTGCGCCGGTCGCCCTGTGGGCGCCGTTCGTCATCCAGCAAAGCGGTGCAGCGCCGGCGCAGTAGGGAGGGCTCCCGGTGCGGCACCGCTATGGCTCCACGATGTCGGTGGGAAGCGGGGCCTCGCGGAGCGCGGCGAGAACCTTGCCGAGTGCCGGCGGGGCGTCGACCTGGTACGCGACGGTGACCGACTGCACGCCGCTGCGCAGCGATTCCGGATCGCCGGACAACTCGTCGAGGGCGAATCGATGTGTGCCCGAGGCGAAGTCATCGAGGAAGGCGAGGAAGCCGACGCCCGGATCGTATGACTTCGACAGTTCGAGTCGCCTGGTCGTCACCTTCTCTTCGTCGCTAATCGGGCCGAGGCCGGGATAGAAATAGATCGTTATTGTTGCCGGCCCGCAGGTCTGCACCGACCACGGGACGACAGTGGTGGCTTCGGCCGGATCGTCGGGTCGATTGGTGATGCGGTAGGCCTTGTTGGCGCAGGTCATCGAGAACACTGTCTGCTCGCCGCGAAAGGCGCGGTGCGCCTCGAAGCGCGTCGGGCCCGCCTCGACGGTCACCGGATACGGTCCACCCGATCCGTCGAGCACCGGCCCTAATTCGGCTCGCCGCGCCCGCAGGGTCTCGAAACCCGGCGCCAGCGGTAGACGCTTGCCGGCCTGCGCCAGTTCCGCGGGGTCTTTGCCGCCCAGAGCGGGTTTGACCTCGGCCTCGATAAACGCGTCGAGTTTGCCGCCCGGTGCATAGAGCTGCACGAGCTGCGCCGACGGGGACAGCGGACGCAGTGGATCGACGACCTGCTCGGTCCAGTGTTTCTGCAGTTCGGTGCCCACATCGTGCAGGGCGACATCCCACACCAGGGCGAGTGGGTTAACCAGCAGGGGTGTCAGCACTGCCGCCGCGGCGGGATCTTTTTCCGTCTGTTGCGCGCTCCAAACGGCCTGATTGAATGGTGCCGTGGATTCCGCCGACGGTTCGCCTTCGGCGAATACGCTTTGCGTCAGTTCCGCGCAGCTCTCTCCGGAGCGGCACTTATCGAGCTGCGCTTTGACCTTGATCGACGCTGCGGCGTAGGCGCGGCGGTCCTCCGACCCGGCCCATTGCTGCAAGGCGGCTGTCCACTGCGGTCCCGAAGCCGGGTCGGCCCGGGCGGGAAGCCACGGTGGGAGGTTGGCGACGGCGTCGTCGATCACCCGATGGAATGGGGAGTCGGGCGTGAGTAGCTGCCCAGCCAGCGTGGCCTCCTGACCGGCGCCGCGCCAGCGCGCCATGCCCTCGGGGAAGGCCGACAGGAACGCCTGCCACTCGCTGAGGCAGGTCCGCCGATAGTCCTCGCGGAAGGCCTGCAGCGCGGGAGCGACGCTCGGCACGGCATCCTGAAGTTGTTGCAAGAAGGGTGCGACGACCTCGTCCCAGGTGGCTTTCGTGCACGCGGCATTCACCCTGGGCTCGTCGTGCGTGATCGGTGCGGGAAGCTTCCAGTAGGCTTCGAGCGTCAGCGGCGGCGCCTGTCGGTTAACCAGCGGGAGGAGGGTATCGAGGCTGAAATTTCGGGTGGAGAGCCATTGCTGCAGCCGCTTCTCGTCGCCAGCCAGGGTGCCCCGCAAAACCTCGCGCGGGGGCGCCTGCCAGAGGACGTAGGCTGCGTACGTCCGCGCCAGGGTCGTCTCGGCGTCCGGCGGCGCGCGACGATCCGCAGCCAGGCCGAGCAGGGTGCGGTGGTCGCTGTCGACGGCGGCCAGCTGGCGGTCCGTGCAGCCGGAGACCGACACGCAGCGGCGATGGAGCTGCACCCGACGGGCAACCAGCAGCATCAGCGGAAGCGGATCCTTTTGCTCGGCGAAAGCGCGTTCGAGAGCGGCATTCAGCGGTTCGACAACGTCGCTGTTAAAGCGACTGACGTAACGGGTTCGCAGGGCGGCCTCGAGGTCGGCGCCGCGGGCGAACCACTGCTTACCCCATGCGGAGCGCGCGGCGTTCTGGCCGGCAAGCTCTTCGATCGCCTGGCGGCAGCGCTCGACCCGGGTCAGGTCGGGCGGGGAGGCGGTCGCCGGGCCGCCGTCCTCGGGGCAGGCACCGGCGTCCACCGACGCCACGATTTGCCGGTCGATCAGGTACTCGCGACCGACAACGCCCGCGACCGCGAGGCAGATGCCGGCCGCAATGACCACGCTCATCCCGCGCACGAGGCCCCGGCGGCGATGCGCTTCGGGCGTTACCGCGACCAGATTGCGGTCGCGCGGGAGGGTGTGTGCGAACAGATCGGTGAGGAAGTGCGGCTTGCGAGCCTCGACGCCACGGTGCGGTGTCGGATCCGCGCCGAGGTGGCGGCGCAGCAGCGACACGCGCTCGGGGCTTTGCAAGGCACTGGCGAAGAAGATCCCGCGGAAAAGCGGCGTGTGATACTTAACGGCCTCGTTGAGCAGCGGCTCGGCGAAGGCAACCACGGCAGGCGCCAGCGCCCGAAACTCCTCGGGGAAGCAGAAGATCGGCGGGCGCAGAGCCTCGGGCACGTTGCTGTCCAGCAACGCCGCCCGTGCCGTGTGCAGGCGGCGGTAGATCGCGTCCATCGCGTCGCGCAGGCGTTGCAAGGCGGGACCGCCGCGCCCCTTGTCGTGCGGGGTGGTCGCACCTTGCTCGTCGACGTAGCCGACACACTGGTCGGCCATCGCCGGCGGTAGCTTGGCGAGGAACTCGCCGAAACCCTCGATCAGGTCGCACCGGGTGACCAGCACGTATACCGGGAAGTCGGCACCGAGCTTCTGAATGGCTTCTTCGATGCGGTCGCGCACGGTGCTGGCCGCGGCGCGGACGGCGTCTTCGGGTTGCGTGGCCAGCCAGTCGGCGCCGACGGCGACGACCAGGCCGGTAATCGGCTGGCGGTCGCGATACTGGCGCAGCAGCATCAACAGGCGGTACCACTCGGCACGGTCCTGCTCGACATTGCTCTGCGTGGTGTAACGCCCGGCGGTGTCCAGCACGAGTGCAGTCTTGGCCACCCACCAGTCGTAGTTGACCGTGGGGGTGGCTTCCGCGGCAGGGGTGAACAGCGGCGTGAACAGGCCCGAGCCGCGCACCGCAGCGGTCTTGCCGCTGCCGCCGTGGCCGATCAAGAGGTACCAGGGCAGGGCGTAGACGGGGTCGCCCCGGCCTTTCATTTGAGGAAGGGCGGCGAGCGCCTGCACCGCGCCGGTGAAACGGGCACGAAATTCCTCCGGCCGTTCGCCGCTGCCGATGACCTGTGTGGCGCCTTCCTGCTGCAGAAACCGCCGTTCGCGAAGCCGGGGCAGACCCCAGTAAATGCCCGCGAAGACGCCGATCGCCACCGCAAACGTCAGAATCGCGAGCAGCCACGGCACGCTCAGCCAGCCGAGCCACCACGACGCCCCGAGCGCGCCGACCGCCGCGATGCCGGCTGCCACCCACACGGCCGCCGCCGAGCGCACCATGGCCTTGACGTCGTCGAGCACCGCCACGGATTACCTCCACCGCCCCCGCATTCGCGTCCCGGTCGTCCGTAGCCTGCGCAGCCTGCCACGCAACCCGGTCATCAGTCCTTGCCTTCCGTCGAGATGAAGCAGTAGGCGGCGCCGACCTCCGTGCTCGTGCCGTCGCTGGGCAGCACCGCGCGCAGGGAATCGAGGTACACGCCGGCCCGTTCGGTCGGCGGCCGGGTCCCGAGGATGGGTTTCGGACTGCTGATCGCCGTCACGAGCTCGGTGCCGAAAGGCGGCTCGACCTGCCATTTCGTCGCGCTGTCCGGACCGCCGACGGTCAATGTCGTGCCCGTCAGCCCCGCCTCCCCTTCGCCCGCACCGGGATAGAGATGCCCCACGGTTTCGCGGTCGGCGACGTAGTAGTCGAGATACACGTATTGCAGCGGGCGCTTCGCGCTGACCTCGAACACCAGACTGTCGCCGAGGCGATAGACGGTGTTGCAGCCCTTCGGAAGGGTGACGGCCAATGCCGTGCCGGCCTGTTGCGCACGCACCCGTAACGGCTCGAGCAGTTCGACGACCTCGCAGAACGGGCGCGGCATCAGCGACAAGTTATCGCGCACATTGCGCACCTCGGGAACCGCTCGCGCGGTTGCCGTGACCTGCGCTCGCTGCGTCTCGCTTTCGACCCGGCCGGCCAACGTCGCTGTCGCGGTGGCATCGTCGAAGCCCGCCGTTATCGCACTGCACTCGAAGCCGCGCACTCGCGTCTGGAGATCCGCGAGAATTTCCGGCGGTGTCCTGGGGGCCGGTCCGCGGGGTAGCAGGAAAAACACCAGCGCCGCGAGCGCGGCAGAGGCCAGAGTCGCCCAGACCAGCGCGAGCGAGCGTGCCGGGCGGCGCGGTGGGGGCTCGGGGACCTCGTAGGGTTGCGGTGTCAGGCGGAGGCCGCTGCGCTCCAATTCCAGCAGATCGGGGATCGGATCGGGCAGGTGCTGCGCCAGCTCGCGGCGAACCTGGATGAGCTTGTGCTCCTGCGATTCGTCGTAATAACGGCCGCGGAAACCGAGACACAGACAGAGATGATAGATCTCGCGCACCGCGTGGTCCGTGACCGGCACCTCCGCGAGCCGCTCGAAGAACTCCTCGCCGGCGTTGGTGGTCCCGTAAAACCGCTTCTGCAGCGGTGCGCGCTTCCAGTTCTGCGCCAGGTCGCGGTTGATGTCATGAGCATGTCCGACAATGGCTTCGTCGGCCCAGGCCACGACGGCGAATCGCGCGCGGTCGTAATCGGCGGCCGGTATCTCGTGCCGTTTGACCAGCCGTTCCTGTTCGGCAAACAACCGGTCCAAGTCCTCCTGCAGCCTGGCGAACGACCGGTCGGTGCCGGTCGAGCGCGTGAAGAGCAACACGTAGGAAATGACCGGCGTGAAGAGATCGCGCAGGCTGGTGCTCATATTGCCCGCCTACTTGCCGTACACGATCACCAGTCGGATCTCGGTGTCGGTGGGCAACTCCGGACAGTAGACCGCCATGGTCCGGCGTTCTTGAATCTTGCCCCAATGCTCGTTGCGCCGGTCGATGAGGAAGTACCGGTAGTGGGCGCGCATCAGCAGCTCTTCCGGGGGCGACTCCAGCACTTCGAGCCGCAGCCCGGTCAGGTACGACTTCTCGAGCTTCGGCATGTCTTCGAGGGCCGTGATCTTCCCCTTGTCCTGAAGCAGGTCCAGCAGAGCGTTCGGCGCGAGATCGCTGCGGATCGCAAGGTAGTAGCGGTTGTCGCCGGCGAAGAGCTGCTCGTCGATGGCCGCCGCGGAAAAGTACTCGCCGTCGTAGCGGAGCTGGACGTCGGTTACCGGTCCGGTCGTCATCTCGGTGAGCAGCATGCCGATACGTCGTGACGCGAGATCGAAACACGGGAAAAGCTGGTCGTGCCGGTACGGCGGTAGCGCGTCCTCCTGACCGGTGGCGCCGAGGACCGAGACGCTCCCCGAGTAAGTCGAGAGCTCG
This sequence comes from Candidatus Binatia bacterium, assembly GCA_023150935.1. Classification (NCBI taxonomy): domain Bacteria; phylum Candidatus Binatota; class Binatia (SeqCode); species Binatia bacterium. The sequence goes on from JAKLJW010000001.1 coordinate 224,083, forward strand.
CCGACGAGCTGGCGCAGCCGCGCGTAGACCACGTGCGGCGGGGTATCGCCCACTTCCAGGTCGTGGTGCAGGACTGGAATGTAGCGGTTCACGGTCTGCATCATCAGCAGGAAACCCACGTCGCGCGAACCGAGCTCCACGATCTCGCCCCCGCGGCGGCGGCGATACTCGGCGAGTTCGCGGCCCTTTGCCGTGAGCAGATCGCGAATCTCGCGCACGATCCCTTCGAGTACCGGCGAGGAGCGCACGGTGATCGCCGGCGGAATGTAGCGCTTCGAGAGCACTCCGCCGCGGCCGTCGGCGGCGCGCAGTACTTCGGCGATCTTCACCAGCTCGTAGTCCTGGGAGCGGGCGACCGGGACATCGTAGAGCAAGTGTACGTCGTAGCCCAGGTAGTGTACCTCGCACGTCTGGTCTTGAGCGGCGCCGAGATCGGCCACCGAGCCGCTCTCGAGGAAGTAACGCCGGTGACTGGGTCCCTCCCGAGTCGGGCGGCCTGCGGGGGCCGCACCCGTGGCCTGCTCGACGTTGCTGCCTTCGGGTTGGAGCCGGCGGATGGCGAGGTATACCGATAGCGGCTTGCCGCCGGCGTCGAGGTCGCCTTCGAAAGAGCGCGGCTCGACCCGCGCATTGCTGGGTGCGGCGTCGCCGCGAAACCGCAGCAGCGTCCCATCCCAGGTTACGACCTCGCAATGCTCGATCTGGAAAACGAAGTTCTGCAGGGCAAGCTCGGTGACCGCCAGCGAGCGCACCCCCCAGCAGAACGGGACGAAGAGGCGGAAGTAGCGGTGCAGGCAGGCCTCGTGGTACCAGTCCTGTTGCTGGAAATGCTGCGGTTCCAAGAACATCCCCTGTCCCCAGAAGACAGGGCGTAACGGCTCCATCGTGGACCTCCGGGCGCTCTCGAATACCGGGCAGGCCGGCGGCGAGCGCCGTCCGTCTCACTCCCCTAACCTGATGACGGCAGTTGTATCCACGATTGCAACCGGGTGCGCAAGAGCCGTTGCCGGCAGAGAGTCGGGCGGCGCGGGTACGGTCGGCGCGCGGGTTGTGATAGGGGCAACGCCGGCGCCTCTGGCGCAAAGGTCGCGGAGGGATTGATATGGCGCAAGAGGTCGGTCAGCGGCGCGGCGGACGCGGCCGGGTCCCGCGGGTACAAATCGCTTACGATCTGCGCATCGGCGGGGAAGATCGGCGCAAGGAGTTGCCGTTCGTGGTCGGGGTGCTGGGCGACTTCGCGGGTAACCCGGACCCACCGTTGCCGCGGTTGCGCGAGCGGATGTTTGTGGACATCGGTCGCGGCAACCTGAACGCCGTGCTCGACGGGCTACGGCCGCGGCTGACTTTCTCGGTCCCCAACCGGTTGGCCCCGGGGGACAGCAAGCTCGCGGTCACGATCCGCTTTGGGACACTCGAGGATTTCGGCCCGGAAGCGGTGTCCCGGCAGGTCATGCCGCTACGGGCGCTCGTGAGCCTGCGGCGCCAACTGGTCGCCCTGCGCGAGGCCGGACGCCGCGACGGCTCGCTCGAGTCGCAGGTGAAGAAGGACGGCGATGCGCGGGCGTTGGCGGCGGCGCTGCAACGGTGCGGCGAGGTCCCACCGCCGGCCGGACCGGCGTTCTCCGACGCCCTGCAAGACCTGGCCAGCGCCGCGTGTGGGGGGGCCGACCTCGATGCGGTCCTCAGTGTGCGAATCGCCGATATCGACGTTCTCGTGTCGGCGCAGGTTAACGAGATCCTGCACGCTCCCGCCTTCCAGCGCCTGGAAGCGGCATGGCGCGGGGTGGCTTATCTCGTGGCGCAGACCGAGACCAGTCCGGCCCTCAAGGTGCGCCTCCTGCAAGTGTCCAGGGCGGATCTGGTGCGCGATCTGGAGGGCGCCAGCGAGTTCGACCAGAGCGCGCTCTTCAGGAAAGTCTACGAGGAGGAATACGGAATTCTCGGTGGCGAACCGTTCGGCGTGCTCGTGGGCGACTACGAGTTCGGGCGTCATCCGCAGGACTTCGCGCTCCTCGATCGCGTGGCCGGAGTGGCCGCGGCCGCGCATGCGCCGTTTCTCGCCGCCGCCGGCCCGGCGCTGTTCGGCTGGGAGAGCTTTGCGCAGCTCGGTCTGCCTACCGACCTCCCGCGCCTGTTCGGCAGCACCGAGTACGTCAAGTGGCGGGCGTTCCGCGACATGGAGGATGCCCGCTACGTCGGACTCACCCTGCCGCGTATCCTGCTGCGCGAGCCGTACGACAGCGAGACCGTCGAGGTCGGTTCTTTCGTCTTCCGGGAGGACGTCGAGGGGCCGGACGCCGCGAAGTACCTGTGGGGCAACGCCGCGTTTGCGCTCGGCGCGCGGATTGCCGAGGCGTTTGCCCGCACAGGCTGGAGCGCCGCGATCCGGGGTGTCGAGGGCGGGGGGCTGGTGCGCGGGTTGCCGAGTCCGTCGGTGGAGACAGACGCGGGCCACGTCGTCGTCAAGGGTCCGCTCGAGCACGCCGTAACCGAGGAACGGGAGAAGGCGCTGGCCGACTGCGGCTTCGTGCCGCTGGCTCAATGCAAGGGCACCGACTTCGCCGTGTTCTACAGTGTGCAGTCGTGCCAACGCCCGCGGCCGTACGACACCGACGAGGCCAATGCCAATGCCCGCCTGTCCACGCAGCTTCAGTACATCCTCGCAACTTCCCGGTTCGCGCACTACCTCAAGGCGATGATGCGCGATAAGACCGGCACGGTCACCGACCAGCGCCAGGCGGAGGACTATCTCAACCGCTGGCTCATGGACTACTGCCTCGGAAACCCCGAGAGCGCCGACCTCGAGGCGCGCGCCCGTAAGCCGCTGAAGGACGGACGCGTAACGGTACGCGAGGCTCGCGGTAAACCCGGTAGTTACGAAGCGGTGATTCACTTGCAGCCCCACTTCCAGCTCGATGAGCTAACGGTGGCGCTGCGGTTGATCACCGAACTACCGCCGCCGGTGGACCGGCGCTGAGTTACGCCGAGTAATGTGACAGCACCCTCCAGTGCCGGCCGGGTTCCACGTCGTCTGGTAGCGATCGAGACCCGGGCACATTGCCTTGTCGAAAGGTCATCGAGACCGAGCTTACGGGAGGGCGAGGCTCCCGCCAAGCCGCGACGGTCCGAGGACGGCTCGGCGGGAGCAATCTTTCGTTGACACGCGCTTTGTCCGCGCTGCATACGGGCTGTGAAGGGGCGATCGTAAAGAGGAGGGGGATGGCGGGCAACGTCCGAGACTCGATCTTATGTCAAACAGGGCGTTTGTACCGGCTATCCGCTCGCTGATCTTTCGCCGGGCCTATGACGCACTGACGGCGCGGCGCGATGCGTGGAAGGCGGACCTGGAATACTTGCGCATCCTGCACCTGGCCGCGTCGACGATGGAGCACGACGTCGAGCAGGCTCTGGGGCAGGTACTGGAGGCAGGCCAGTGTCCCGAGGTCGAGACCCTCAAGCGGCTGGTGGCGCCCGAGACCATCGCCGTGCCGGTGGTGGAGATCCCGGCGGTGGATTTGACCAGCTACGACCACCTGCTCACGGCTGAGCTGGGAGCGGCCCATGAAGCGTAGCGATCTCACACAGAGCCTGGGGTTGCTGCTTGGTGGGCTCAAGTTACCCGCGTTCGTCGCGTCCCACGAAGCGTTCGCCCAGCAAGCCGAGCGCGAGGGGTGGACCCACGCGGGGTACCTGCGGCGCCTGGTCGAGCTGGAAATCACCGAGCGCCGCCAACGCCGCATCGAGCGCCTGCGCAAGGGCTCGGGCTTGCCCACCGACAAGACCTTGGGCGCGCTCAAAACCGAGAAGCTCCCGGCGAAGGTCCGTCGACAGGTGCCGGCGCTCTGCGAGGGCGGGTTCATCCAGCGGGCCGAGAACGTCTTGGCGTTCGGGTTACCGGGCCGCGGCAAGACGCATCTGCTCGCGGCCATCGGTCATGAGCTGGTGCAGCGCGGCTATGCGGTGCTCTTCGCGCCGGCATATCGGCTGGTGCAACGGCTGCTCGCGGCCAAGCGCGATCTGCTGCTCGACCGTGAACTCAAACGGCTCGACGCCTACGACGCCTTCATCCTCGACGATCTCGGCTACGTTCAGTAGGACCGCGAGGAGATGGATGTGCTCTTCACGTTTCTCTCCGAGCGGTACGAGCGCCGCAGCGTGATGATCGCCAGCAATCTGGTCTTCTCGCAGTGGGATCAGATCTTCAAGAACCCGATGACCACGATGGCCGCCATTGACCGCCTGGTGCATCACGCCATCATCTTGGAGATGACCGGGTCGAGCATCCGCGAGGAAGAGGCCAAGGCGGGTCGGCGCGGGGCATCGGGCAGCGAGGGGGCGCCGTGACGCCCGTGGAGCGAAATCTCGTGGCACATGCCTTCGGGAACCCCTCGGGGCCAAAAACGACCCGCCCAGAGCGCGCTGGATCGACGATCGCGGGGTGCCGCGGGGTCAGCTATCCCCCCGAAATCACCCATCGCCGCCGCGCGGCCCGACGCTGGGGAGGCACTCCAGTCGCACTCCGGTCGCCCTGCGGGCTCCCTCCGTGCTCCTTCCGTGCCCCCCCAGCGTCGTCGGAAAGGAGGACACCTACCGAAGAGATAATCAGCCAACCGGAAGATTCGTAACGTTGGACCTATTGGCGATGGGGAAGTCTAATTGTCGCCGGTGGGGAAAGGTAATTGACGTTCGCCAATTGCCATCGCCGTTCCCCTTCGAATAGAAGCTCCAGAGGAAGCAACGAGGGTGCAGCGCGGACCAGTTCAACAGGGTTCTCCCGTCATCCGGCCGGCGCCCGTTTTTCTCGTCGCACGCGCACGAGAGGCCGGATGGCGGAAAACCCCTCGTCGTTAGGGGGCGCAGCTGGAGTTCTCCACGTCCATCCCGATCGTCGATCGAATCTACGGCGTGGCGGCGTCGCGTGCGACGGCGCGCAACCTGGCCGTCGCCGCCGTCATCTGGGCTGCTTCGGCCCTCGGGGTCGTGGCGCTGCAGTCACACGTAACCGCTCATAGCGGCGGTCGGGCCGTTCCCGACGTCATTCCGTTCTACACGCCCCATCAGCTCTTCGATCTCCTGGAAGAGTACGGCGAGCCGGGGCGCCGGGCCTTCCTCTACTTCACATTCTATGACCTCTACTATCCCCTTGTCGCCTACGGCACGGTCTTGATGTTGCTGTGCGCCTTGCTCCGCCCTTTTGTCTCGCGCCGGCCCGCGTGGCGCACCGCGGTGCTTCTTCCCATCGTTGGGCTTGCCGTAGAGCTTTTTGAACAGTTCGGTTTCCTGCTCGCCCTGGGCACCTTCCCCAGCCGTTGGTTTTCGCTTGGTGTCGCGCTCTCCGCTCTCAGTGCTGCCAAGTTCATTCTACTTGGGGCATTGCTGGTCCTTCTCGGCTCCCTTGTCGGGGCCCGGGCAGTTCTGCGCGTGCACCGCCCATCAAGCCGCTGCAGCTGATTTGCGCCGGCACAGCCGTCCCGAGCAACGCCGCCCGCCGCTCCGAGCCTCGAAGGGCGATCTCAACCGGACACGTGCACCCGGGCGTCGAGCCGGTTCCTGCTGGGATGAGGCTTGCCGTGGGTGGTCCCTTCATGTACATGTGTACATGTGAAGGCGTATAGCGTCTCCGAATTGCGCGAGCAGCTGGCTGCGGCCCTCGACCGTGCCGAGCGCGGTGAGGCCGTCGTCGTCGCGCGGCGCGGGCGCCGTTTCCGGATCGTGGCTGAGGCGAAGGTCCGAAAGGCCGGACGCGAGTCGGCATTCTTCGAGCTGACGGATCCGAACCTGCTGGAGAGAGGTTGGAGCTGGGAGTGGGCGGCACCGGCAGCGTCGATGCGCCTGGGCAGCCGCCGGCCACCGACACGGCGATGATCCTGCTCGACACGAACGCGGTCCTGTTCCTCCTCGCTGCCCACCCTCGAGCGGCGCCGTTGCGGGCGCACGCGGGCAGATTGCGCTTCAGCCCCGTGGTCCTGATGGAGATGCAGTTTCTGCAGGAGATCGGACGCGGGAAGTTTACCACCGACAATCCGGTGGACGCCGTCGCCCGCGACGCGCGGTGGGAGGTCGACGATCCACCCCTCGCTGCGGTGGTTCGCCACACGCTCGACCTGCGTTGGACTCGTGACCCCTTCGACCGGCTGGTTGCCGCCCACGCGCTCTTCCGCAACTGGCGCCTGGCGACCTCTGATCGCTCGCTTCTTGACAACCTCCCAACGCACCTGACGCTACCGCTCTGAGCGACGGGTCGCGTTGACATACGGCATGCGGGACGCTGGCACTCTCGGAACGATTCCTTCAGTTTTCACGCAGCTTCGTACGGAACTTGTCCGCGCTGCATGCGGGCTGTGAAGGGGCGATCGTAAAGAGGAGGGGGATGGCGGGCAACGTCCGAGACTCGATCTTATGTCAAACAGGGCGTTTGTAGCGGCTATCCGCGCGCGGCTAATGTCGATAGGTGGCCTTATCGGAACTCCCGGCTTACGAACCAGATAGTCGCTTTAGGCGGACTGGACTATGCGCGACATCCGTCGCTACATATGGCTGCGCTCGGCACCACTGGGCAGCGGCGACTCAGCCAGCGCTCGGCGGCACAGACTGTCCGTGCCAGTTTTCGACCGCCAGGCCGGGAACTCTCTTGAACTCCCGAGTGTTGCCGGTCACCACCACGGCGTCGGTCGCCAGCGCGTGCGCGGCCAGCAGCATGTCCATCGCACCGATCGCCTGGCCACTTCGTTCCAGGTGCGTACGGAGGCGCCCGTAATGCAATGCGGCTTCTCCCGGTAGCAGTTCCAGTGGAACAATCCGCTGGAGTTTCGCCACCCGGTCGGCGGGCCGCTTCTCGCGCCTTGAAAGCGCTTTCTCGGCGCCGTAGCGGAGCTCGAGGAGCACGACCAGCGACAGTCGCAATTCACCCTCCTCGATGGCGCGCGCCATCCGTACCGAGAGCGCAGGATCCCGCCCTCGGAGATGGAACGAAAACGCGTTGGTGTCCGGAAAGTAGATCACACCAACGGCTCGCGTGGACGGTCGGCGGGAGGGGCGTTGACTTCGGGAAACTCCGGACAGCTTCCCTCGAGCTTCGCGAATTCCCGGGCGCGACGCCGGTTGTCCTCGACGGGCTCGACGAGGATCCCGCGGGCCGTCTTCGAGAGCTTGGCCGTCGTCCCCGGCAAACGAAAGTCCTTAGGAAGCCGCAACGCCTGCGAACCGCCGTGCTGAAACAGCTTCGCCGTCGTGGTCTTCATGTATCTACGCATAGCTACTTAACTTTTGGCAGTCAATTCGGCATGCATCGGCCGTCGAGTACAGGTCTGCCCACGATCGGAGGAATGAGAAGCCGATCCCGCTTTGCTGACCAAAACGATGCGAGAGATTGTCGGGTCGGACCGTAAACATTCGGAGGCTGACGAGACACCCACGCCCGATTACGTTCGCACGTTCGCAACCGGCAATCGGGTGCGCCGGCGGCGGTCTGATGCGGCGGTTGTCCGAAACGTTTTCGCATCACCCGGAGTTCCCGACATCGACGTGTTCGCCGTGACGACAAAGCCGCGGGGTTAGTCGGTGCCGGGGTGTTCGGGCTGCCGGCGCTGTCCTCGGGGTGATCGCACAAGTCCGAGGGGGCCCGCTTGCCGCAGGGGCTCGCCGGTACAGGTCCGGGCGGCGCGGTCGCCAGTCAGGCGACCCGTGACTGGACGTGGTGGGTGTCCAACACCACCCGTTGGGGGGCAAGCGCTTCCCGTGCGACTTCATGTTTGAGCAGAGCCGTACCGAGGCGGGGCACTTGAGGTCGGAAATTGCGACCTCAAGTGTCTGGGTGGATGACGCACGCCGCGGCATGCGTTCGCCGAGCATGAAACGGTCATGCTGGCGAGTGATCCACTGCGCCGATGCGACCCTTGGGCTCGACTGCGTCGCTGGGGCAGCGTATCATCGCGGCATGAGTCATCGTGCTCCGCCCTGGCTTCCTCACTCACATGATGACCCGGAGCGTGCACGCTACGCCGCGATGTCGGTGGACGATCGTCTGGCTTGCTTCGTCGAAGTCTGCAACCTGGCACAGACCATCATCGATGCACGCCCGGATCGAAGCCAAGTCCTGCGCGGCGTCGACCCGATGACCCCAGTGGCGGAGAAGACCTGGCGGGATCTGATCCGCAGAGCACGTGATGCCGGGTACTCCTGGTAGCCTTGTCGACGCGGTTGCCGAGCTGATCGATCATCTCGAAACTTCCGGCCTCGACTATGCTCTTGGTGGAGCGATTGCCTACAGCGCGTGGGCCGAGCCGCGTGCCACCCGCGATATCGATCTGAATCTGTGGGTATCGCGCCCTGAACTTGACCACACGTTCGATGTGCTTTCCGCCGCAGGCGTCTCGATAGACCGGGATGCCGCACGCCAAGCCGCCGACGAACGCGGAATGTTCGTCGGCTATCACGGCGAATATCGAGTCGATGTGTTCGTTCCGAGCGTCCCCTTCTACGCCGAGGCGTTACAGCGTCGTGTTCGCGCCGGCGTAGCCGGCCGGCACACCTGGGTGCTCTCGCCCGAGACCCTGGCGGTGTTCAAGATGCTCTTCTTTCGACCAAGGGACGTTGCCGACGTCCAGAGGCTGCTCGCAATCCAGCACGGAAAGATCGCCACGGCTTTCGTGCGCGAGTGGCTCGTCAAGATGGTTGGCGACGGGGATGAGCGGGTTCGCGAATGGGATCGCTTGGTGGCGGTGCGATGAGAAGAACGCGCGACAGACGTGGAGTGCGGATAGCCGGTGCAAACGCCCATTTACCATAATCCCGATACTCAGACGTTCCCACCCCTTCGACCGGCCGCGCGAAAATCCCAGACGGACCACTGATACGGGGCACACAACGGGCCAGTCAAGCGGCAGCCGGCGGCCGCCGGCCGGGGCGGCCGATCGTCGCCGTAGGCCCCCCCGGACGAGGGCGGGTCGCAGGGGAGTGCCCGCACGGTCCACGTTCACGAGCGTCATGCGCTGAGTGGTCAGGGTGACGGCGACGACGCGGTCCGGGGAGCCGCCGGCCGCGAGCACTTCCCGGCAGGTCTGGCACAGCGTCCGCCAGTAGAGATCCGGCTGCTGCTCGGCCCACCCCGGACGCGCGGAGAAGTAGGGCTCGATCGGTTGTTTGACCAGGTGGCGCAACTCGCCGGCCAGGTCTACCAGCGCGGCGCGCACTGACTGGGTCCCGACGTCGATCGCCAGGATCAGCTCAGCGGATGGGGCGGTAGAATCGACCATGGGATCGCACGAGTCGTGCCGGAGGGGTGACCGCGGAAAGGGCCTGTCACGCCTCAACGGGTGTGTCTCGCGTCATCCGAGTCCGTCGGCGCCTTGTCGTCCAACCCCAGCACCCCGCCGGGGTTCATGATGTTGTGGGGATCGAAGTGGCGCTTGAGTGCCCGCAACACCTCCATCCGCGCCGCGCCGAGGAACTTCTCCATCCAGGGAGCGAACATCCTGCCAATGCCGTGGTGATGGCTGACCGAGCCGCCGTGCGCGACAATCTGGCTGACGACGTCCGCGAGTGTCTGCGCCATCTCTTCCCGCGCCAGACCGAACTCGTAATTCGCCAGGTACCGGGAGCCCCCGTGAATGAGCTTCGAGGTTGCGGCCGACGTCGCACAGCCGAAGTCCCGCTTCTCGACCGGGGCGACCGCCAACCCGCGGGAGGCCGCGTCGTACGCCACCGCCGCGCCCATGATCTTCCTCGCTTTCGGGGCGTCGCCACGTTCGATCGCCGCGTAGATGTCGACGAGAGGGCCCGCTACAAATAGCGACAAAGGGGACGATGGTACTTTCGGCACGGTACGCGAAGGGGGATTCAGCGTCGCCATAATTGCGAACGGCAGTACCTGGTGCTCCACGTCAAGGCAGCCCCAGCTCACAGCAAAAGCTCCGAAACGGGAGCACCGTCGCTCTTTCGGTCGCGAAGTGCCGGTCGCCGAGGTGGACCTGGAAGAAGCGCGGAATCGGGGTCCGCTCGGCAAAGTAGCGGATTGCCGGGTTCAGGCCGCGCTCGCCGCTCTTGCACTCCACTGCAAAGAGAGGTTTCCGATCCCGCAGAACGACGAAATCGACCTCGCGCTTGTCGGTGTCGCGCAGGAAGCGCAGCTCCATTACATATCCTTCGGTGTCTTCCACGAAGTGACAGTATTTCAGAAGCTGGCTGGCGACGAGGTTTTCGAACCTGGGCCCGGGCTCGGGTACCGCCGACCAATCCCAAAGGTAGAGCTTGCGCTCCTTCTTGACGGCGCGAACCTTCGCGGGCCCGAATGGCGAGATACGGAAACAGACGTATAGATTCTCCAGGATGGCGAGCCAGCGCTCCACCGTCTTGTGATCCACCTCGAGGTCCTCACGCAGACTCTTGATCGAAAGCGGGGAACCAACGCGGGCGGGCAGGAGATCGACGAGCTGCTCTACCAGAGAGATCTCTCGAACCTGCTCCAGATCGCGTAAGTCCTCGCGAACCACTCGGGCGATCCGATCGCGCTGCCAGATGCGGTGCTCGCGCTCGTCCTGACGCAGCAGGGGCTCGGGAAAGCCGCCGAATCGCAGGAGCGCGTCGACGTCGCTGCTCGCCGGCGCCGGGTTGAGCTCGCGCAGCGAAAAAGGATGCAGCCGAAAGTATCGGTAGCGACCGGCGAGAGAATCGCCCCCCTTGCGGTAGAAGTCGAGGCGGGCCGAGCCGGTAACGATGATCCGCCGTCTGGACTTCTCCGTGTCGTAGATCCCCTTCACCAGGTTCCGCCAGCGCGCGTACTTGTGGATCTCATCCAGGACGAGCCACGGCTCACCGGGAGGAAGCTCGAGGCGGCGCAGGCGGGCCGCAGCGCGCGGGTCGTCCCAGTTGAAGTAGGCTGGGTGCGTTTCATCGGCCCCTTCCCCAACGAGCGACAGGGCCAGCGTTGTCTTGCCGACCTGCCGCGGTCCGCCGATGAACACCATCTTGCGGCCGAGGGCGGCGATGACGGCGGGCTCCAGGTAGCGACGGAGTGTGTCCATGATGTGGACATTACTCCATTTTACTCATGAGCAAAATGGACCACGATCCCAATCCTTCTTGTCCGCCAAGGGCGGCGCCGACGACAACACCGGATGCGAAGGCCTGCAAATAGGGTTCGGCGCGACGGCGTTCGATTGCATCGCTCGCGGAAACCGCTGGCAGGCCGTCCGAGAAGGCTCTCAAGTAAGTCCGAAAGGGCGAGAAAACGATCGGAAGTCTTCGCGCCTGCCTCGAACTCGACGAGCATGTCCACGTCGCTGTCGGCGTTTGCTTCGTCGCTCCGCCGGGGTGACGGAAATCGGCCTTTTTCAACGGACCGTTAGTCCGGCGCCGCCGGAGTCGCACTCGCCGGGGGCGTCGCTCCGCCTCCTACCAACTCCACCGCACAGGTACACAGCCGGTCGAAGTCCTCGTAGCGCACCCAGACCGCGCTTTCGTCGTAGGCGACCTTGCCGCAGTCGCGCATGACTTCGAACGCACCGCTGTAACGGGCGTCGTCGTACCCGACGGCGACCAGCGTGTCGCCGCACGGGTCGGCGGCCGCCGCGTCACCGCCGCCCGTCGAAGAGTCGTTGGCGGGGACCCAGAGGTCGCCCACGATCTGCCCCGCTTTCCGGTCGCCCAACAAGAACGCCACCGGGCGCTGGCGCTCGGCAATTACCTGCTTTACTCGCATCGTCTTTTCGGTCGTCTCGACGCCCACGATCCGCCGCACACCGTCGACCGGAACCGGCTGGGCATCGCGCTGCGACGGCAGCCCGGCCGCGGGCAGGCGCCGGGGCGGCGCGAGCGGCAACGCGTCGCACACCGCGGCCGTAAGCAGCGGCGCTCGCGGCTCGGCGGCGGCCACGGGCGCGACGAAAAGTACGAGGGCAAACAGGATCGGTCGTAGCGACACTCTGAGGTCCCCGCGCCCTACGGGCTCGAAGCGTCGAGCGAGCCCTGCCACTCGCCGTCGACGTAGACGTAGTAGTCGCCATTCTTCGTTGTCCAGTCGCCGACGAACACCGTCGTGCCCTCCGGCGCCCGTCCGCTCAGACTCTCCAACTCCGCCCGCGCTTCCACGTGCGTCGGGATCGACGCGCCGCCGCGGGTGAAACGCACGTGCCCGCCGGCGGCGCCGCGGCGCTGCCGGACCGCGGCGAGGTTGCCGCCTTCCTCGCGGAACCACGCGACGTACGCGTTGTAAGCCGCGACGAACCGGTCGATGTGGTTGCCGGTCGAGCGCATCCGCCAGGGGTTGCGCGGGTCGAAATACACCCCGCCGGCATTGTAGGCCGCCGCTACCTTCGGCGGATTCAGGCTGGTGATCTGTACCTGACGCGGTTGGGTGATGTACGCGGCCGCGAGGTCGACCGAGAACCCGGGGTCGTTCGCCATCTTGATCATGCAATCGTTCTTCGAGAGCGCCTCGCGACCCAGGGAGCGCAACAGGCTCTGACAGGTCGTGCCCGTTACCTGCATGATTCCGGTGCTCAGCCCGTCGACGCTGCCCATACCCTTTTCTTCCGAACACCCCGACTCCGTGATCGCCGTCGCCACGAGATGGGCCACGCCGAGGCCGCGGCCATACCCGCTTGCCGAACGGGTGAAGTCGTCGGCAAACCGCAGGTAACAACTACGTGCGAACAGGCGCGAGCCGAGCGGGCGCTGTCCGTCGCCGAGAACCACCATGCCGTCCGGATCGACACTCCACTTGATGCCGTCGCGGTGCTGCTGCCAACCGGTCGAGGTTACCCCGACGCCCGGCGCCCTCGCCCCGAACGGCGACACCGACTTCGACTCCTCGGCAGGGGGCGGCTCGGGTGGCAGGGGACGGCCGAGCGCCGGGCCGAGGGTTTCGAACCATCCCGCCCGATCGCGCGAAGGGAGATCGCGAAAGGTGCCCCCTTCGGCCTCGGCCCGGCGTTGCGGAACTACGGTAAGCAGTGCGATGAGGCCGGCTGCCAGCGCGTATATCGGTCGCGTGCCGCGAATCATGCGTCGGTCACCCCGGCGACCTGCAGGCGGAAATATCCCCGTTTCGGTGCATACGAGATTCTGCGGCGCGGATCAATGCGCGCAGCGATTGACTTCGGGTGCGTTCGGTGGTCAGAGCGTGCTTGTCGCCGGGACCGACGTAGATGCCGTACAACCACCCGGATAGCGTGAAGGATGTCTTGTGGCGGCCGTCGCCGCGGGCCGAACCGCCACAGGTGTTTGCTATTCTCGACGGTGCGCGCGACGACCGCATCTACCCCGCCATAGAAGCGCTCGTGGAAGACGAAGAACAGGGCGTGTGTTTGCTGCGCGGCGAACTCGATTCCGATCTTGCTGCCGCGGCCCCTTATCTGCTGCGTCTCGACCGCGACGCCGAGATCGTTACCTGGCTGCTGACGCAGGGATACGGCGGTAGCTGGGGGATCTTCCTGCACGCCGAGGTTGAACTCGGCGAGCTCCGCCGGCACCTGCGTCGCTTCCTGATGGTGTACGATCACGCCGGTAAGCCGATGTATTTCCGGTATTACGATCCGCGGGTGCTGCGCGCGTACCTGCCGACCTGTCAGGCGGCCGAGTTGGAGGCGTTCTTCGGGCCGGTGCGTTGTTACTTCGTCGAGGACGAGGAGCCGGACAGGCTGCTCGAGTTTGCGTCCCGTGCCGGGGAGACCGTGCGGGTGGCGCACGGGTTGGCGGGGGCGCCGAGCCAACCGCCGATCTGAGGCGCGCCGAGCTTCGCGAGAGTACGTGCATGATCATCCGCAAAGACCAGTCCGATGCCTTCCGGGAACAGATGACGAAGAACTTCGAGGATCGTATGGCTGCGCACCTGCGTGAGGCGTTTGCGGTCCGCGTGCAGGCGCTCGACGATGCGGCCCTGCGCGGAGAAATCAGGTACGGGATATCCCGCGCGCGGCAGTACGGCATCGAGACGGAGCGCGACGTCGCCCGGTTTATCGATCTCATGTGGATGCTGCGCCGTGACTTCGACACCAATGCGGAGACGGCGTGGGCCCGTCCGATCCTTTCCGACCATGCCAGTAGCGCCGAGAATCGTGTGCGGCGCCTGTACGCGAAAGCCCGGGCGCTGCGCTCCCCGCCCCGTCGTGGTGGGCCGGCGTTCGTCTCGGAGCAGTCCTGAACGGAAGCCAGGCGATGGGCCTCTTCGATCGTCTTCTGGGCAGTGCGACGACGCGGGCGGAGGAAGCCGCGGGCACCGCGGTGTCGCAGGCGACGGCCGCAGCGGAGCAGGCGGCCCAGGGCGCCGCCGGGAATGCGCGGGCTGCGGCTAGCGAAGCCCTGTCCCAGGCCCAGGCTGCCGCACAGCAAGCCGCGAGTGCCGCGACGCAGGCGGCCGATCGGGCTCAGGCGGCCGCCGCCAGCGCCGCGCAGAGCGCCGGCCAGGCGCTGCAGGCGTATGCGAGTCAGGGGCAAGAGACGGCGCAACAGGCCGTAGGTCAGGCCCAGGAGTCGGCGCAAGCGGCGGTGAGTCAGGCGCAGCAGGCGGCGCAAGCTGCGCAAGACCGACTTCAGCAAGGCGTGGCCCAGGGCCAACAGATCGCGCAGGACGTCGAAGGCCGGGCTCGTCAGGCGGTCGGGCAGGCGCAGGCGATGGCGGAGCAGGGTGCCGCGCAGGCGCAGGCCCAGGCCCAGCAAATTCAGGCGCAAGCTGAGGCGGCCGCGGGCGCGGCGCAACAGGCGGCGGAGCAGGCGCAGCAGGCGGGCATGGCGGCGCTCGAACAGGGACAGGCGGCAGTGCAGGCCGCTGCCGGGGCGGGCGAGGAGGCGTTGAACGCGGCGGCGGGGGCCGCGAATCAGGCGGCGCAAACCGCCGGCCTCGCCGCGCAGCAAGCTGCCGGCGCGGCGCGCGAAGCAGCCACCCGGGCCGAGGAAGCAGCGGCCGGGGCGGCCGAAGTTCTGCAGAGCCAGCCCGGTGACCTGACCGACAGGATCCAATCCGCCTTCGGTGATGCTCCGGTGGGCAGCCCGGTGTCGCCGTGTCCGCTCATGGCGGCGGCTCAGCGGGCGGCGGCTAGTGCCGGCGGCGACCTCCAGACTTTGACGCAGAACACGTTGCAGGCCGCGCGTGCCACGCAGGTACCCCTCGGGCAGGCGGCGAACGCGGCGGGGCAGGCGGTGAACCGGGCCCAGCAGGCGGCTCAGCAGGCCGCAACGGTAGTGCAGCAGGCCAGGGACGAGGCGACGCGAACGGCGGCGCAGGTGCAGCAACAGGCCGCGCAAGCGCTGCAAGGTGCCGCGCAACGGGTGCAGCAGGCGGTCGAACAGGGAAAACAGGCGGCGGCCGGCTTCGTCGAAAGCGCACAGGCGGCGGCGCAACAGGCGCAAGAGCAGGTGACCGCCGCGGTCCAGCAGGCTACCGAGGCGGCCCGCGGCGCCGCGGCGCAGGCGCAGCAGGCGGCCGCCGGTGCGATGGCCACCGCCCAGGAGGGCGTCGCGCAAGCGCGGGGGCAGGCGGAGGAGATGGCGAGCGGCGCTCGGGAAACCGCGACGGCGGCCGTCGGCGAAGCCCAGTCCATGGCGCAGGAAGCCGTGGCTCAGGCACAGCAGACGGCGCAGGGGGCCGTGCAACAAGCGCAGGAGCAGGGCCGTCAGGTAGCGCAAGACGCGCAACAGCAGGCGTTGCAAGCCGCGGCGCAAGCACAACAGGAAGCTGCCTCAGCGCTGGCCGAGGCGCGCACTGCTGCCGGCGAGGCGATCGGCGCCGTTAACCAGGGCGCGCAGCAGGCGCAGGCCGCCGCGCAACAGGCGGCGGCCGAAGCGCAGACGGCGGGGCAGTCGGCACTAGATGGGGCACGAGAACGAGCCCTCGGTGCGGCTCAGGACGCCGCGACCCAGGCGCATGCGGCGGCGCAGCGCGCCACCGAGGCGGCGGGGACAGCGCAACAGGCGGCAAGCGCCGCCCGCGAGGCACTCGGCTCGGCGCTCGGTGGCCGGCCCGGAGGGTTGCCGTTTTGATCGGCATGCAGCCCGGACAGGAGAGACGGCCATGATGCCCGCCGCTCGTATCGGCGATATGCACGTCTGCCCGATGGTGACGCCGGGCGTACCGCCGATTCCTCACGTCGGTGGTCCGGTGCTGCCGCCCGGCTGCCCGACAGTGCTCATCGGCGGCCTGCCCGCCGCTCGTGTCACCGATATGTGCCTGTGCGTCGGTCCTCCCGACGTAATCGTCAAGGGCTCGACCACTGTTCTCATCGGCGGCCTCCCGGCGGCGCGGCTCGGCGACATGACCGCCCACGGCGGTGTCATAGTCGTCGGCTGCCCCACGGTGCTGATCGGCGGCTGAGGAGGGGCTCGTATGTGCCGCTATTTCAGGACCGGACCGAGTCGTGCAGCGTCGATCGCCGTTCTGGTTGCGGCGGCGCTTGCGGCGGCAGCCGCGGTGCGTGCGGAGCCCGCCCCGCGGCTCACGCTGTTCTCTCCCGCCGAGGCGGAGCGGCTGCGGATTGATGACGCCGAGTGGCGGCCGCCACGTCGTTTGCGCGGAGTGCCCCCGGGGCCGCGGATCGACGTCAAGGCGCCGCAGGTTCGCACCGACACGGACGGGGCTTTGATCGAGACCAGGACCCCGGCCAGCCTCGTGATACGGTTCGAGCCCAATCCGGCCCCCGTGAACATGGGTTCGCTGGAGGTTACGGCGCGCAAGGGGATCTTCTCGAAGTCGCTAACCGATTTGCTGAAGCCCTATGTGAAGGGTACGTCGCTGGCTGTCGACGCTGTGGAGATCCCGGCCGGTAAGTTCATCGTCGAGATCGCCGTTGCCGACGAGAACGGCGCGCAGACCGTCGAGACCTTTCGGCTACGCGTGGACGAGTGACCCGCTCGACGGCCCTTGACGATCGGGTGGGCGTCGAGCGCGGATGGGGAAGGGTGGCGGATCGGAGCAGCCGTCCGGGTGCACTAAGCCCCGAGGTTGGCGACCTGTACGCGGCGGTTCTTCTGACGACCTTCGTCCGTATCGTTGGAAGCGATCGGGTTCGTCTTGCCCACACCGACGGCCTGCAGCCGTTCGGGATCGATCTTGTGGGTCCCGGTCAGATAGTTCACTACGCTTTCAGCGCGACGCTGGGACAGTTTCAGGTTGTAGGCAGCGCTGCCAACGCCGTCGGTGTGCCCTTCGACGACGAAGCAGTATCCCTTGAGCTGGTCGGAGGAGAGCGCCTTGCCCAGTTCGTCCAACGTCTGTGTTGCCGCCGGGGTCAGGGCCGCGGAGTTGGTGGCGAACTCGACCTTCAATGCCGCCGCATTCGAGACTGGCTTGGCGGCGGCCCCGATCCCGCGGCTCCCTCCGGCCGCGGCGCGATACGGTTTGCACTGCGGTTTGCCGGCCGGTGCATTGGGGACCGCACCGATACCGCGCGTGCGGCGCCCGCCTTCCGTGCCGGCGGCATCGCCGGTCGGTTTCAGAACGTCGATCAGTTCCGCACTGGTCGGTTGATGGCCGGTCAGATCGCGCACTTCCTGAGCGGCGACTCCCAACGGGGCGACGCAGGCCAGCGAGACGAACGCCGCCAGAGACAGGATCGGTTTCATGCAGGGCCCTCCCGTTGCCGCAGCCGGACCCGGGGTGGGTCGGGCTGATTGCCGAAACGTGACCGCACGATCTCTACATAAACCAATTCACCGGCGGGCGACAATGGAGGGCGTGGGGGCTGGCCCGATTTGCGCCGCGCCCCCGCGCCTTGCCGTTTACGGCGCTTTTGCGCTGAACTTGTCTGCCTGGTTCTTTCTGATTCCAGCGCCGGTGTACGTGCTGGTGAAGCAGACGCCCGAATCGCTGTTGATGAATTGTGCGGTGATGCCGCCCGTGATGTTCAGGGGCATTGTCGGGTCGGGAGTGTTCGCACCCTTTGCCCTCACGGTGATCCGCGACTTGCTCGTCGTGCTGCCCTTACCGGTGATACGAGTTACCCCGTAGCTCGCCCCGGTCTTGTCCTTGAACCTGATACCGGTGGTTTGAGCGAGACTCCAGCAGGGCACGCCGCTGCAGAGCTGATCGCCGGCGACCGAGGCGGCGACGGCGAGACCGTCGCCGTCGTAGACGCACAGGGCGTAGGTTCGCGTCATGAAAGGAATGCCCAGCTCGGCCTGGGTCGTGGCCTGCCCGTTCGTCCACCGCCAGGTGATCGTGTCTTTGGTGTTATCGGTACTGTTCTTGATGTGCAGGGCCGACCGGAAAGCCGTGCGGCAGCCGGTGAACGGCGTTGCCGGGCAGATGCCCACCACGGCAATGGCCGACGGCGATCCGGAGGCCACCCCGGTCGAGAACGGCGAACCGGCGACGGCACTGAGGGAGCCGTCGGGCGCGATGTCGAACACGCTCACCGAGCGGCCCGGGGAGCCGTGGGTGCCGCCGTTGGCGGCGAACAGGCGGTTAGTCCCCGGATCGATGGCGAGACCGGCGGTGCCGTTGCCGCCGGCGGCGAAGGGCGAACCCGCCAGCGGCGTCAGCGCGCCGGTGCCGGCGTTAATACTGTACGCGGAGATATCGCTCGTCAGGTCGTTGGCCACGTAGAGAACGCTCAGCGTAGGGTGAACGAGGGCGTCGGTAGGGCTATCCCCCGCGGCAAAAGGCGAGCCGGCGATTCCGCTGAGAGTGCCGCCACCGCCGACCGTGTAGCCGCTGACCGTGTCGTCGGAGCCGTTGGCAACGTAAACGCGCGCGCCGTCCGCGGTCAGCGCGAGGCCGCGTACACCCGTGCCGGCGGCGAACGGAGAACCGGCCACCGGCGTCAGTGAACCGTCGAGGGCGATGCTGTACACGCCGACGCTGCCCGTGTGGGTCAGGAACAGGCGCGACGCGACCGAATCGATGGCGGCATCGAGAGGGGCCGTTGCGACCGAGAAGGGTGCCATGAGAACCATCGAGAGCGCGCCGTTGCTGGCGATGTCGTACACGGAAACGTTGTTGGTGATCAGATCGGCCACGAACAGCCGGGTGCCGTCGGCACTGGCGGCGATGCCGTTAGGGCGCGTGCCTACCGTCGAAAAGGGCGAACCGGGCACCGTGCTCAAACTGCCGTCGGCGTTGATGTCGAACGCGGCGATGCTGTTGGTTATCGAGTTGGTGGCATAGAGGCGCTGCCCGGCAGAAACCACCGATGCGCCGCCGACGCTCGGACTGAAGCTCCCGCCGCCCCCGGTCAGAAACGGCGAGCCGGTAACGGCGGTGAGAGTCCCACCGGTCCCTACCACGAACGCGCTAACCGAGTTGTCCGGCGAAGGCCGGTTATTATTGACGTAAACGAACTGCGCCGCGGCCATTGCGGGCACGACCAGGATCGACAACAGGCCGACGACGGTACCGACTGCCACCGCTTGCACGTTCAGTCTTTGTTTGGTCATACGTCCTCCCCCTGTGCGCCATGGCGCGTTCGAGCGCGTTTGGGAAACGAGTTCAGCATTCTCACGAGCCTGTTATTCCCATCTTCGAGTCGAGTGTCAAATCAATATCGTGGCAGAGGCCATGGCGGAGGCCCGGGTCATGAGGCTTCAAGCTACGGTCTCTCGTTCCGCGAATCGCTTCGGCGACCGACCCTGAAGGTGTCTTCGCAATTCGCGGGTGTCTTATCGGCCGGCTCCAGGGGGCGTGAGTTCGAGTCCCTCGCTCGCCTGTCTCCCGGTCACTGGTCGGGGCGTCGCGACCAGACGCGACCCTCCCTTCTAACGACGTTGCGCCCCCCCGTTCTGTGGGCATCCTTCCAGCGCGTTGTTTACGGCGGCGATAACGAATGCGATGTCGACCGGCTCACCGGCCGGAACGCCCTGTTCGCAGGCGGACAGGTCGAGTTCGCCGAGGACTATGTTCACCAGAGTGAGCAGATCGTCGACGGTCACGCTGTCGTCGCCGTTGCAGTTGCCGGCGCAGGGGGTGGCGAGGTCGATGTCCGCAGCCGCGTTCTGTGCGCCGACAAACTCGCCAAGATCGCTGCACCCGCCCACCGGCGCGCTGGCGGGAACTGCCCGGTCGTCGTCGATGCACGGCCGAGCTTCGTTGTTCTCCGGGTCTCGCGGCCCGGTGTAGCGATAGAACTCGTAGCGCCGGATGACCGAGTGCTTGCCCTGGTCGAGTGGGTCCTCGTTGACCTCGGCGTCTTCCTGTTCGCCTTCGGCGTTGCCCGGCTTGGACTGAATGAGCTTCCACTCCGTTTCGATTTCGGTCTGGTCCGGCACGATGCCGCCGGCGGCACCGAGCAGCAGCCTTACGAGGTCCTGAGGTTGGAGATCGAGTTCGCTTTCGATCTTGAAGACCTTCATCCACTGCGGCTCGCCATACTGGGCGTGATTCTCTTCTTCGATGGGTTCGACTTCGGCACGCACATTGACGCCACCGGCGCCGGGGATCACGTTCCAGACGGGCACGGGAAGATTCACGGTTCGGGGGACAACGTCGAAAAGCGACTGCGGATCGCCGGGATCCGCGGCGACGAGCCAGCGGTAGGTAGTGCGCGTCGGTGTGGCCCGCAGGCTCACGCCGTAGTGTTCGCAACCGCTGCTCTGGTAGTTTCCCACCGGTCCGTTCGCGTAGCAGTCGTGCCCGTTCGGCGAGATGTTGGCCGGGGCGACTGGCGTCGCTTCCCACTGGCTGCCGTTCCAGCGCCGGTAGCGGACGACGACGCGCGGGTGGGCCGGGTCGTCGGCGATGTCGATCACCTCCGGGCTACCGTACCGTATGTAGGAACCGCCGAATGTGTAGGACACATCGCTGCTGTCGATGTCCTCCAGTTCGATCTCGAACCCGTGGCACGGGGTGGGGGTGTCGTTGACGACGTCGAAGTTGCTCAGCGTGCCGAACGCGGTCGCGGAGCTGTCGCCCGGAAGGGCGGGGAGCGACGCGGCACAGACGAGGAGAACCGCTGCCGATAGTCGTATCATGAGATGTCTCCTTGGAGCGAAATACGCTGCCATGCCGGCTCCCCGGGCGCAAGCGCATCCGAGTCAGCCCCGGGCTAAGTACTCGTCGGCATAAGTATGTCGACGTATCCGCAGCCGCTCACACTTCGACAAGCTCACCCCTCGACAGGCCTGGCGCGGGCTGACGCCCGCAACCCAAAGCGAACAACCAGCCCGTTCGCCCCGAGTAGGAGCCCTTCCCCTGGGCTCCGTATCGAGGGGCGCGCCCGTGCCGAGCCTGTCCCTCGATACGCTGCCTGAGAAGACGGCGGCTACTCGGGACGAACGGCGGGGCACTGCCGTTCCATGGCCTGAAGATTTCTTCGCGCCGTGCGCGCAAACACGGAATTCGTGAAACAGGGTGAGCGGGTCGCATCATATAGAATACGTTGGCGAATTCATGAACCAGAGTACCGAGGCTCGCGGTCAACGTGGTGCCATGGAATTCGAAACAACCCCGTACGAGCGGGACTCGCGACCACAGTTGTACTCCCGACCGGCACGCCGGTCCCCCGCCGGGGAGACCAAACTTGCCGCTCCGTAACGTGCGGAGTATGCTCCGTCGACTCGGACCGATGGAGTTCATCGTTCACAATCACGGCAGCTATCCGCGCGTCGGCGACAAGCCCGGACAGCAGCGCCTGCGCCGCGCCGTTGCCGCGCACGAACGCGGCGAGCTCGACGATGCCGGCCTCGCCGCGGTGGAACGCGCCTGTATCGACGAAGTCCTGCATGAACAAGAGGCGGCCGGCGTCGATGTCGTTACGGACGGCCAGCTTCGCTGGGCCGATCCGGTATCGCACTTCATGGGGACGTTGGAGGGTGTGCGCCTCGACGGTCTGCTGCGGTTCTTCGATACCAATTGCTACTTCCGGCAACCGGTGGTCGTCGGGCCGGTGCGCGCGCGTGGCGCCGTGCTCGCCGGCGACTTCGTGCGGGCGCGCATGGCCGCGGCGCGGACGGTTAAGCCGGTACTTACCGGGCCTTACACCCTGGCACGGTTGGCCGTGCGCGAGGGCAGCGTGTACGCCAGCGTCGGCGCGCTGGCGCTGGCCCTGAGCGAAGCCCTGGTAACGGAGGTGGCCGCCCTGGCTGCCGCCGGCGCGACCGTTATCCAGATCGACGAGCCGGCCATCCTCGCGCACCCGGAGGACATCCGTCTCCTGCGCGAAGTGTGCGAGCCGCTGTGGGCCGCGCGCGGGGCGGCCGAGTTGGTGCTGGCAACCTATTTCGGCGACGCCGAGCCGCTGTATGCGCAGTTGAATTCCATCCCGGCCGACATCCTGGCGCTCGATCTTGCGTACGCGCCGGGCCTCGTCGAGGTCATTGCCGCCACCGGTGCGAGCAAGGAGATCGCGGCCGGGCTCGTCGACGCTCGCAGCACGCGCCTCGAGGACGCCGCCGCGGTGGCGGAGCGGGCGGCTCGTCTCCTGCGCCGCTATGTGCTCGACCGGCTGTACCTCATACCGTCTTGCGGTCTCGAGTACCTGCCCCGGGCGTACGCGCGGGCTAAGCTGGCGACCCTGGCTGACGCACGGGCGCAGCTTGCGAGGTCCGTGTGAATCGAGCGGTACTGGCCGATCTCGGCGTGCAGTTGCCGTTGTTGCCGGTGAGCCTGGTTGGCAGTCTGCCCAGGCCGCCCGAGCTTATCGCGGCGCGGGCGCGGTTCGCACGCGGCAATCTCTCCCAACGGGAGGTCGACGACCTGGCGGAGGAGGCGATCGTCTGGTGGCTGCGGCGTCAGGAGGAGGCGGGGCTCGATGTGCTCGTCGACGGCGAGGTTTACCGTGGCGACATGGTCGCCTACTTCGCCGACGCGCTCGACGGCATGGAGCTCGCCGGTCTGGTGCGTTCTTACGGCAACCGCTACTACCGCAAGCCGGTCATCCGCGGCCC
The DNA here is from genome assembly GCA_023150935.1 of Candidatus Binatia bacterium. Lineage (NCBI taxonomy): Bacteria > Candidatus Binatota > Binatia (SeqCode) > Binatia bacterium. The sequence continues at coordinate 246,892 of JAKLJW010000001.1, forward strand.
GGTCCGCTGGGAGCAGCCGATTACGGTGGGGTGGTGGCGGTTCGCGCAGGGCCGTACGCGGCGGCCGGTCAAGGCGATCGTCACCGGACCGTACACGATGATGGACTGGTCTTTCGACGAGCACTACCCCGACCGCCGCTCGGCGTGCTTTGCCCTGGCCCAGGAGCTGCACAAGGAAGTCGAAGCGCTGGCCGCCGCCGGCGCGCGCATCGTTCAGATCGACGAACCGGCGCTCTCCGTGCGGCCGTCCGAGCTGCCGTGGATCGTCGAGGCACTGCACCGGTTGACCGATGGCATCCGCGCGTACTGGATCCTGCACGCCTGCTACGGCGCCTTCGAGACGGTCTACCCCGGCATGCTCGACCTTCCGGTGCACAATCTCGATCTGGCCATATCGCAGAGCGCCACCGATTGGATTGACATCTTTCGCCGGGATCGATTTACGAAGGACCTTTCGGTCGGAGTGGTGGACGTGCACTCGCGGGTGGCGGAAGCGGCGGACGTGGTGAGCCGGCGTCTCGATCGCGCCCTCGATCTGGTGCCCGCCGAGGCGCTGTGGGTGACGCCGGATTGCGGGCTGAAGACGCGGTTGGCCGACGAAGCCGTCGCGAAGATCGCGAGCATGGTGGCCGGTGCGCGGCAGGTGCGCGAGAAGCTGACCGGCTCGGGTGCGGCTTCCGGGGCGAGAGCGGGGTAATCCGCGATGGAGTTGTCGGGTCGCCACTGGCGTCCGGCTTGCGGAGGGCAGGCGCCGCCGGATGACGGCGGCGGTGCGGGAGGATCATGGGGAACGAAGCGAAGACGTACGACGCGATAATCGTCGGGGCCGGAACCTCGGGCTCCTGCGTGGCGAGCGCGTTGAGCGCGGCCGGGTTGCGCTGCCTCATCCTCGAGGCCGGCAAGCGATTTGCGCGGGACACCTATCCGCGCGCCGAACTCGACGCCAACTCGCAGCTCTACTGGGGCGGCGGGATCGAACTCAACACGGACGCGGACATCGGTTTTTTGCGTGCCCGTGTCGTCGGCGGCGGGTCGATCGTAAACCAGGCGCTGATGGATCGTTTCGACGACGTTGCCCTGGATTCGTGGCGGCAGCGCTCCGGCGTGCCGTTCTTTACCGGCGAGGCGATGGCTCCGTGGTACGACAAGGCCGAGAGCGAACTCTGCCTGCAGTACATCCCGACCGAGTACCGCAACCGCAACGCCCAGATTTTCGCCGAAGGTTTTGCCGCCAATGGGTACGTCTGCGCACCGCTGCGGCGGGCGCAGCGCGACTGCCGTTTTCAAGACGGCAACGACTGCATCGTGTGCCTCTCCGGATGCCCGATCGACAGCAAGCAGAGCATGCCGGTGACCGTGCTGCGCCGGGCGCTCGAGGCGGGCGCGGAGTTGCGCGCCGAGACCGAGGTGCTGCAGGTCGCCGAGGTCGACGGCGGCGTGACGGTCACGGCGCGTTCCGCCGGCAACGGCGAGGAGACCTATCGAGCCGGTGCCCTGGTGCTTGCCGGGGGTGCCATCGGGACTTCGAGCCTGTTGCTGCGATCGGGCTTTGCGGCGCGTTTGCCGCTGCTCGGCCGGAACTTCTACTCGCATCCCCAGTATATGCACCTGGCCGTCTACGACGATCCGGTGGACGCGCACAAAGGTCCGATGCAGTCGCTCAAGTCGGCGGACCCGAATTTCCGCCGTTACGGGTTCAAGCTCGAGAATGTCTACGCCCCGCCGGTCGCCATCGCCATGCTGTTGCCCGGATTCGGACACGCGCACCTCGAGCGGATGCGCCGGTTGCGGCAGTTCGCGTGCATAGAAGTCTCGGTGCGCGATCAGAATCCGGGCCAGGTCCGCGTCGACGGGCGCGGACAGACTGTTCTGGAGAAGCAACTCGACGGCGAAGACCGGGCCAGGCGCGACCGCGGCTTTGCCGCGGTACGCAACATCTTCCTGGCCACCGGGGCGCGCGAGATCGTCGAGGGCAGCTTCGGGATCAGTTTGCACCTGATGGGCGGGTGCAACATGGGGACCGACCCGGGGACCTCGGTGGTGTCCCCCGAGTTCAAGCTGCATGGCTGCAAGCGCATCTACGCCACCGACGGGAGCATTTTTCCGGACGCCCCGGGTATCAACCCGGCGCTGACGATCATGGCTCTGTCGTGGCGGGCGGGCGAACAGATCGTAAAGGACTTGCGTGCATGACGACGTCAAGGTGGCTGAGTGCGGGTCAGTTGCGCGGGCTGCGCAAGGTGGGGGACATCGTCATGCCCGGCAACGACGAGTTCCCTTCGTTTTCGCAAAGTGGCGCCATCGCTCACGTCGATCGCATGCTCGACTACGTGAAGGACTCCGATCGCGACGGTTTGCGACTGGTGTTCGGACTGTTTCGGGTACTGCCGGGACCGGCGGTACGGTCGATCCTGGCGCTGTCGGAGCGGCACCGCTGGCTGCCGGGCCCGTTGGGAGCGGCGGCCCGACAGATAAACCTCGGTGTCAAAGGGGTCGTGTTCACACTCTACTATTCTGACGTCGGGAGCGGACGGTCGATCCACGAGTTGATCGGCTACGATGCGAAGGTGATCGCCCCCGCGGTCCCGTCAGGTGAGGTCTGAGATGAGCTACGGATCTGCGGCTGTAGCCGAACAAGACGCTGCCGGCACGACTGGCGCGGTCGAGGTCTTCGAACGGGCGCGTGCGGGTGCCCGTTCGTTGAGGCGCTTGAGCGTGGCGGAGCGTGTCCGTCACATTGCGGCCCTGCGTGACGTTGTCCTGCGGCGCCGCGAGGAGATCGTCGACCGGATCCAGCAGGATACCGGGAAGACACGCTCGGACGCCCTGATCTCCGAGGTGTTCGGGGTTCTCGACAATCTCGCGTGGCTCGAGACGGCCGCCGTCAAGGCGCTGCGCGACCGCAAAGTGCACACGCCTCCGGCGTTGATGGGGAAGACGTCGTGGATCTGGTACGAGCCCCTCGGCACGATCCTGATCGTCTCGCCATGGAACTACCCCTTTTACCAGGCCCTGGTGCCGATTGCCGTGGCCGTCGTTACCGGCAACACGGTGGTGTACAAGCCGTCGGAATGGACGCCGTTGCGGGGGCTGGTCGAGGACCTGCTCGCCGAGGCGCAGTTCGCACCCAACTGGGTGCAGATTGCCTACGGTGACGGCCGGGTGGGTGCGGAACTGATCGACCAGCGGCCCGACAAGATCATGTTCACGGGGAGCACGCGCACGGGCCGCAAGATCCTCGCGCAGGCGGCCAACCACCTCGTCCCGGTCGAGCTCGAACTCGGCGGCAAGGACGCCATGGTGGTGTTTGCCGACGCCAACCTCGAGCGGGCCGCGGCGGGTGCGGCGTGGGGCGCTCTGACGAACACCGGGCAGTCGTGTACGTCGGTGGAGAGAATCTACGTGCAGGATGCCGTGTACCCGGCCTTCCGCGACGCGCTGGTCCGCGCCGTGCAACGCGTGAAGCAGGAGGTGGATCGGGACGGCGACGCGGACATCGGCGCAATGACGACTGATTTTCAGGTGCGCGTCGTGCGCGAGCAGGTCGAGGACGCCCGCCGCAAAGGGGCGCGATTTCTCACCGGCGAGTCCTGGGACGGAACCTCGCGATTGATTCCGCCCATGGTGGTCGACAACGTGAGCAGCGACATGCTGCTGATTCGCGAGGAGACGTTCGGGCCTTTGCTGCCGCTGGTGCCTTTCTCCGACGAGGCCGAGGCGATCCGTCTGGCGGAGGGTTCCGAGTACGGGCTTACCGCCAGTGTCTGGTCGAAGGATCTCGCACGGGCACGTCGCGTGGCGCGCGCCCTGCGTACCGGGGGGGTCTCGATCAACAACGTCATGGTCACCGAAGGCAACCCGGCGTTGCCGTTCGGCGGCGTCAAACAGAGCGGCTTCGGGCGGTACAAGGGCGAGGCCGGGTTGCACGCCTTCTGCAATCTGAAGTCGGTGATCGTCGACAAGGACAGCGGCAAGATCGAGGCCAACTGGTATCCGTACACGAGCGAGAAGTATCGGTTGTTCTCCGCGCTCACGGTCAGCCTGTTTGGGCGTGACCGGCTGTCCTTGCTCAAGTTCGCGCTGGCCGGCCTGCGTCTGGAGCGGTACTCGAAGACGGCGACGCGACGGGGCCGGGAGTAGCCCGAGAGGAGGGCGCGATGAGCAAGGAGAAGGCGGCGATCCTCGTTGGCGGCGGGCCGGCACCGGGCATCAACAGCGTGATCGGCGCGGCCACGATCCGCTACCTCGTCGAGGGCGTTGAGGTGGTCGGGCTCCGCGACGGGTTCGAATGGATCATGCAGGGCGACACGGGTCACGTGGTCCCGCTGTCGATCGAGCTCGTCAGCCGTATCCACTTCCGCGGCGGATCGTTCATCGGAATCTCGCGCGCCAACCCGACCAAGAACCCGGCGGACCTGGAGACCGCCGTCGCCACCTTGCAGAAACTCGGCGTAACGCAGCTGATCACCATCGGCGGCGACGACACGGCGTTTTCGGCGATGAAGCTGGCGGAGAAGTCGGCCGGGCGGTTGCGCGTCGTTCACGTTCCGAAGACCATCGACAACGACCTCGACCTGCCACCCGATATCGACACGTTCGGATTCCAGACCGCCCGCCATGTCGGCGTCGAACTGGTCAAGAACCTCATGGTCGACGCGCACACGACGACGCGCTGGTACATCGTCATTTCCATGGGCCGCAAGGCGGGGCATCTGGCGCTCGGCATCGGCAAGGCCGCCGGCGCCACGCTGACGCTGATCGGCGAGGAGTTCGGCCAGAAGGTCAGTTTGAAGACGATCGTCGACACGCTGGCGTGTGCGATCGTCAAGCGCCGGGCCGAGGGCCGCCGCGACGGTGTGGCCATCGTCGCCGAGGGGCTGGTGCTGGACATCGACCCCTCCGAGCTGTCGGATCTCAAGGACGTCGAGCGCGACGCGCACGGCAACATCCGCCTCGCCGAAATCGACATCGGGGAGATGCTCAAGAAGGCGGTTGTCGCTCGCCTCAAAGGGCTCAATATCAAGGCAACCGTGGTGTCCAAGAACATCGGCTACGAATTGCGCTGCGCCGATCCGATTCCGTACGACATGGAGTACACGCGCGACCTGGGCTACTGCGCCGCCAAGTACCTCCTCGACGGCGGCGACGCGGTGATGGTGTCGCTGCAGGGCGGGCACTTCGTGCCCATACCGTTCAAGCAGTTGTTGGACCCGAACACCGGACGCGCGAAGATCCGGCTCGTCGACATCCGATCGACACGCTACGCGATCGCGCGCCGCTACATGATCCGCCTGCGGCGCGATGACTTCGAAAGTCCGGACGGCCTGGAGAAAATTGCCCGAGCCACCGGACTCTCGGTCGAGGAGTTCACGCGCCAGTTCGGCTACCTCGTCGAGTCGGAGCCGCCGCCGCTCGTGTTGCAGCGGCCGGCGGGGTGAGAGGGGAGGAGCGCGCCCCTCGGGGCGGGCGAGTTCCGGCCGCCGCCTCGCTACCTCGCCCCGTCCCTTTTCCCGGCGGCATTCTGGATCAGCCGGGTCGTAAATGCGATCGCGCGAGCGTAGGCGTCGACGCCGATGCGTTCGTCGGTGCCGTGGACCCGCGCCCGGTCGGCATCGCCGGCCACTATCGGGAGGAACCGGTAGAGGTTGGGCGTGACGGCCGAATAGCTGCGCACATCGGTGCCGCCCACGGTCAGGTGGGGCGCGAACAACGCTTCGGGAAAGACCTCTGCTACGGTGCGTTGCAGTTGCGCGAAGGGAGGCGCGTCGACGGGCGACTCCGCCGTTGGCTCGCGGGCGCCGGGCAGGGTGGCGATCTCGATGCGCTCGTCGGCGACCACATGGCGGGTATGATCGATCACGTCCTGCACCGTGTCGCCCGGGAGGATGCGGAAGTTGACCACGGCCCGTGCTGCCGAGGGCAGGACGTTCTCCTTGACGCCGGCGTCGAGCATGGTCGGCGCCGTCGTCGTTCGCAGCATCGCGTTGGTGGCCGGGTTGGCGCTGAGTGCCCATTCGACGAGCGGGGCGAACAGCCACAGGTTGGCGAACGCGGCGCGTTGCGGCAGTGGCATTTCGGGTCCCAGGTAAGCGAACAGATCGTCGGTGACGCCGCGGAAATGGCGTGGCATCTGGCGATTCACGAGCCGCGTGATCGCCGCCGCAAGTACGCTCACGGCGGTATCGTCCGGCGGCACCGAGGAGTGCCCGCCGTGCGTTCTTGCGGTCAGCGCCAGCGTTACCGACCCCTTCTCGGCCGTTCCGACCACGGCCACCGGCCGGGGTAGATCGAGGCCGTCACCCAGAATCAGTCCGCCCTCATCGAGAGCGAACTCCGCTTGTACTCCGCGCGCCTCGAGCAGCTCGGCGATCTTCATGGCGCCGTCGTCGCCGCCGACCTCTTCGTCGTGTCCGAAGGCGAGGTAGACGGTGGCGTCGGGTTGGAACCCCTGCGCGAGCAGGAATTCGACCGCTTCGAGCGTACCGAGCAGCGACGCCTTGTCGTCGAGTGCCCCGCGGCCCCAGACGAACCCGTCGGCGATGACGCCCCCGAATGGGGGATGTGTCCAGTCCTTTTCGGTGCCCGGCTCCACGGGCACGACGTCCAGATGCGCAAGGAGCAGGATCGGCTGTCGCGCAGGGTCCTTGCCTGCCCAGCGGTACAGAAGCGAAAAGTCGCTCACCGTTTCGCGCGTGAGGTTGGCGTGAACCCGCGGGAAGCGTTCGGCCAGGTAGGTGTGGAGGGCCTTGAAAGCGGCCGGATCGAGCTGGGCCGGGTCCTGGTTCGAGACGGTCTTGAACTTCAGGGCGTCGGCGAGGCGTCGGGCGGCGGCATCCCGATCGATGTTCAACGGCGGTGCCGGTGAGACGGCGATCTGCCGGGAAGGAAACACCAGGGTGCGCACGGCTATCGCGGCCACGAGTGCGGCGATGCCCAGACACAGCAAGACGATAATGCGTCGCATGAGTACCCCCTGCCCGGTTCCGACTACCGGTTGCTCTCCTGGGTGCGAGGGCGGCGATCCGGGAGCCGCACGCCCCGTTCCATCGCGGCAACGATGTCGCGCGCGGCGGCCACGGGATCCGCGGCTTCGCGAATCGGCTGGCCGACGACGATATAATCGGCTCCCGCTTGCATGGCGGCCTCGGGCGTGTTGGCCCGTTTCTGATCGTCGAGGTCGTCGCCCTCCGTGCGGATGCCCGGAGTGACGATCAGGAATCCGCCGCCGCACGCCTTGCGGATCGGGCCGATCTCGAGCGGCGAGGCGACCACACCGTCCATGCTCGCCTCGCGGGCGAGGGTGGCGAGACGAACGACCTGGCTCTCGACCCCGCGCACTACCCCGACCCGCTTCAGATCGTCCCGATTCAGGCTGGTCAGAACGGTTACCGCGAGCACCTTGGGCCGGCGGATTCCCTCGGCGCGGCAGACCTTATTCACCTCCGACACCGTCCGTCGCATCATTTCGAGGCTGCCCGAGGCGTGGACGTCGAACATCCTGACGCCCATGCGGGTCGCCTCCGCGGCGGCCTTGGCGACGGTGCGCGGGATGTCGTGGAACTTGAGGTCGAGGAATACTTCGCCGCCGCGATCGCGGATCGCCCGCACGACCTGCGGCCCGGCGTGCAGGAAGAGCTGTTTGCCGACCTTGAACAGGCCGACCTCGCCGACCAGGGCGTTGACGAGGTGCATGGCCTCCTTAACCGAGGCGACGTCGAGAGCGAGGATCAGGCGGTTGCGCATGGCGCCGCGGCGCAACCCGAAGGGCCAGCGCAGGCTCATGGGTTCCGCTCGGCGCGCACGATCTCGGCGAGGCGGTCGACAGCGTCGGCGAGCGGCAGGTCGTGAGCCGCCGTCTCCGTCCGTCGCTTCAGTTCGACGCAGCCGCGTTGCAGGCTCTTCTGTCCGACCGTGACGCGCAGGGGCAGTCCGAGCAGGTCGGCGTCCTTGAACTTGATTCCCGGCCGTTCCTCGCGGTCGTCGAAAAGGACCTCGACCCCGGCCGCGCTCAGTCCCCGGTAGAGGTTTTCCGCGGCTTCCCGCAGCGGCGCTTCGCCGATGTTGACCGGCAGGAGATGGACGTGCGCGGGAGCGAGGGGCATGGGCCAGACGATGCCGTTGTCGTCGTGGTACTGCTCGACGGCGGCGGCCGCGGTGCGCGTGATGCCGATGCCGTAACAGCCCATTTCGAGCGGTCGTTCCTGACCCTGAGCATCGAGGAAGGTTGCCTTCATGGCGGCGGAGTACTTGGTGCCGAGGTAGAAGATGTTGCCGACTTCGATGCCGCGGTGGCCCGCGAACGTGCCCGCGGGGCAGCGCGGACAGGGGTCGCCGGCGCGCGCCAGACGCAGGTCGGCGAACTCGAGCGAGCCGAGGTCGCGGTCGACGTCGACGTCGACGAAGTGGTGGTCTTCCTCGTTGGCGCCGATCACGGCGCCGGTTAGACCGCGCACCCCCGTATCGGCCACGATGCGGCAGCGCAGGCCCAACGGTCCGGCAAAGCCCACCGCGGAACCGGTCGCCTGCTCGACCGTCGCGGCATCGGCAAGGGCAATCCAGGACGCCCCGAGGAAACTCTTGAGCTTGACGTCGCTGACCTCGTGGTCGCCGCGGCAGAGTACGGCGAGGGTCGCCCCGTCGCTGGTCACGTAGACCAGCGTCTTCACGAACCTTTCCGGCGGCATGGCCAGAAATCCAGCCACCTCGTCGATGGTCCGCTTCTCCGGGGTGCGCACCTTCTTCATTCCCGCGGTGGTCACCCGATGCGGCGGCGGTGCGTCGCCGACCTCGGCCTTCTCGACATTGGCGGCGTAGTCGCACCCGGTACAACTGACAATGGCGTCCTCGCCGGAGTCGGCCAGCACCTGGAACTCGTGGGCCTGGCGGCCGCCGATCGCGCCGGTGTCCGACTCGACCTGCCGCGTGGTCAGCCCACAGCGCTCGAAGATACGCCGGTACGTCGCCGCCATGTGCTGGTACTCGCGCCGGCAGTCCTCGATATCGGGGTGGAAGGAGTAGGCGTCCTTCATGATGAACTCGCGCCCGCGCATGAGGCCGAAGCGCGGTCTCACCTCGTCGCGGAACTTGACCTGGATCTGGTAGAGGTTGAGCGGCAGGTCGCGGTAGGAGCGGATTTCCCGTCGGACAATGTCGGTAACGATCTCCTCGTGCGTGGGGCCGAAGCAGAAGTCGCGGTCGTAGCGGTCTTTCATGCGCAGCAGCTCTTTGCCGTACTGATCCCAGCGACCGCTTTCGATCCAGAGTTCGGCGGGGCAGATCGCCGGCATCAGGATCTCCTGCGCGCCGGCACGGTTCATTTCGGCCCGCACGATGTCCTCGACCTTGCGCACGACCCGCAGGCCGAGCGGGAGGAAGTCGTAGATGCCGCGCGCGACCTGGCGGATCATGCCGGCGCGCACCATGAGCTTGTGACTCACGACTTCGGCGTCGGCGGGGTCTTCCTTGAGGGTCGGAATGAGTGTCTGTCGGTAGCGCACGCGTCGATTCCGGCGAATGGTGCGCGGACCTTAGTTGCCGGTTCTATTGAGGTCAAGCAGGGCGGTCGGAGGCGCGGTTGCTTTGGCAGAGTGCTCTGATATACAGCGGTAAGCTCTTCTTGGCTTGCCGTTTCCTCGCATATGGGCTCGAGTGTGGTTGCCATTGTACCGGCGCGCTTTGAGTCCACCCGTCTCCCCGGAAAGCCATTGGCCGTGATCGCCGGAAAGCCGATGGTACAACATGTCTACGAGCGCACCTGTGCGGTGCGCGGTGTCGACCGGACGCTGGTGGCGACCGACGACGAACGGGTCGCGGCGGCGGTGCGCGCCTTCGGGGGCGAGGTGGTCATGACCCGGGCCTCGCATCCGTCCGGCACGGATCGCATCGCGGAGGTGGCCGAAGCGTTGTCGGCCGAGGTGGTCGTGAACGTGCAGGGCGACCTGCCGTTCCTCGATCCCGCCATGGTCGACGCGGCGATCGCTCCGGTGGTGACGGACGATACGCTGCCGATGGCGACGGTAAAGACCGCCATTCGTTCGCGAGCCGAGATGGACAATCCGAACGTCGTCAAGGTGGTTACCGCCCGCAACGGCGACGCCCTGTACTTCTCGCGCAGCCCGTTGCCATACTGGCGCGCGGCGGCCGGCGCGGAACTTGGCTTCCGCCACATCGGCCTGTACGTCTATCGGCGGGCTTTCCTGCTCCGCTTCGCTCGACTCGCGCCGACGCCGCTGGAGCAGGCTGAGAAACTCGAACAACTGCGGGCTTTAGAGTGGGGTTATCGGATTCGGGTCGAGGAGACGGGTTGGGACGGCATCGAAGTGGACACGCCCGAGGACCTCGAACGGGCCCGGGCGCTGACGGCGGCATAGAGCCGGGGAGGGCGGGGATGGCGAACGATCAGAATCGCACCAAGTTCATTTTCGTTACGGGCGGCGTCGTGTCGTCGATCGGCAAGGGGCTTGCCTCGGCCTCGATCGGCGCCCTGCTGGAAAGCCGCGGTTTGAAGGTCACCATCGTCAAGATGGACCCGTACATCAACGTCGACCCCGGCACGATGAGCCCCTTCCAGCACGGCGAGGTATTCGTCACCGACGATGGCGCCGAAACCGACCTCGACCTCGGTCATTACGAGCGTTTCCTGACTTCGCGCATGAGTCAGAAGAACAATTTCACCACCGGCCAGGTCTACGACCGCGTCATCGCCATGGAGCGCCGCGGCGAGTATCTGGGTGGGACCGTGCAGGTCATTCCGCACATTACCGACGAGATCAAACGGCGCATCATGGAGGCCGCCGAAGGGTACGACATCTGTATCGGCGAGGTCGGCGGCACCGTCGGCGACATCGAAGGGTTGCCGTTCCTCGAAGCGATCCGGCAGGTGCGCGGCGATCGCGGCCGCGAAAACGTGCTCTACGTCCACATTACGCTCCTGCCGTACATCAGCGCCGCCGGCGAGGTGAAAACCAAACCCACCCAGCACTCGGTCAAGGAACTCACCGGACTCGGAATCCAGCCGTCCATCCTGTTGTGCCGGACCGACCGTCCGCTCGACGCCAAGATCAAGTCGAAGATTGCCCATTTCTGCAACGTCGACGAGAACTGCGTCATCACGGCGCGCGACGTCGACTGCATCTACGAGGTGCCCGGCCTTTTCCACGACGAGGGACTCGACGATCGCGTCGTCGAGAAGCTCAACATCTGGACCGGGGCGCCGAACCTCGGCAAGTGGGCCAAGGTAGTGCAAACCGTCAAGCACCCGCGCGAGACGGTGCGGATCGCCGTCGTAGGCAAGTACGTGAACCTGGCCGATTCGTACAAGAGCCTTTACGAGGCCCTCGTGCATGGCGGTATCGCCAACGAGTGCAAGGTGGAGGTCGAGTACGTCGATTCCGAGAAGATCGATCCCGACGACCTGCCCGACGGCCTCGAGCGGGCCGACGGGGTGCTGGTGCCGATGGGATTCGGCCCGCGCGGCACGGAGGGCAAGATCGCCTCGGTGCGGCTGGCGCGCGAGGCTCGCATCCCGTTTCTCGGTATCTGCTTCGGCATGCAGATGGCGGTCATCGAATTCGCACGCCACGTCTGCGGCCTGACCGGGGCCAACTCCTCCGAAGTCGACGAGCAGACGCCGCACCCCGTCATTCACCTCATGTCCGGCCAGCGCGCCGTCACCAGAAAGGGCGGCACGATGCGCCTCGGCGCCTATGCGTGCGTGCTGCGGGAGGATTCGCTGGCGTTTCGGGTCTACGGGAAACGCAAGATCTCCGAACGCCATCGCCATCGCTACGAAGTGAACAACGACTACCGCGAGACGCTGTCGCGCCACGGCCTGGTGCTGAGCGGCCTGTCGCCGGACGAAGAACTGGTCGAGGTGGTCGAGCTGCCCGATCATCCGTTCTTCCTCGCCAGTCAGTTCCATCCGGAGTTCAAGTCCCGACCCCTCGACTGCCACCCGATGTTTCGGGGTTTCGTCAAGGCGGCCCTGCAACACAAGGCGGACACGGCGCGCGCGCCGCTGCTGAGCGCGGTGTCGCGGTAGGCGCATGCCGCGCACGCGCGAGGTGTCCATCGGCGGCGTGCACGTCGGCGGCGGCAGGCCGCTGGCGTTCATCGGCGGTCCGTGCGTGATCGAGAGCCGCGACCACGCCCTGCGGCACGCGGCGGCGCTGACCGCCATGGCCCGCCGTTTGGGCGTGCCGTTCGTCTACAAGTCGTCGTTCGACAAGGCGAACCGCACCTCGAGTGCGTCGTATCGCGGTCCCGGCCTCGACGCCGGCCTCGATATTCTCGCGGCCGTGAAACGCGAGACCGGCACGCCGGTGCTGACCGATGTACACGAGCGCGGGCAGGCGCGGGTCGCCGCGGCGGTGGTTGACGTGCTGCAGATTCCCGCCTTCCTGTGCCGGCAGACCGATTTCCTCGAGGATGTGGCGCGGGCGGGAAAACCCGTGAACGTCAAGAAAGCGCAGTTCCTGGCGCCCTGGGACATGGGCAACGTTATCGAGAAGCTGGCGGCAACCGGGAACGAGCAACTGCTGGTCAGCGAGCGCGGCGCCACCTTCGGGTATAACAACCTCGTTGCCGATATGCGTTCGCTGGTGGCGCTGCGCGAGTTTGGCTACCCGGTCGTGTTCGACGCCGGCCACAGCGTGCAGCTTCCGGGGGGACTGGGCACGGCCTCGGGGGGGCAGCGACAGTACATTGCGCCGCTGGCGCGCGCGGCGGTTGCGGTCGGCGTCGATGCACTGTTCCTCGAAGTCCACGAGGACCCCGAGCGCGCGCTCAGCGATGGGCCGAACTCTTACCGGCTCGACGAGGTCGAGACCCTGCTGCGGGAGCTGATCCGCATCGATGCGGCGGTCAGGAAAAGCTGAGCGTCCGCCGGCGGTGACGCGTCGAGGGCGCGCGAGTGCCGCCGTGCAGGGGGCGCGCCGCGTACTCGCCATCGAGGCGGCGGCAATAGCGGCCGTGGCCCGTCGGCTCGATGTCCGATTCGACCGTGCCATCGATACTCTGGCGGCGTGCCGGGGCAAGGTCATCGTCACCGGCCTCGGCAAGACGGGCATCGTCGGGCGCAAGCTGGCGGCGACCCTGGCGAGCACGGGCACGCCGTCGATCTTCTTGCACGCCGCGGAGGCGGTGCACGGCGATTCGGGAGTGTTTACGCGCGGCGACGCGGTGATCGCGGTGTCGTCGAGCGGCGCCTCGGACGAGATCGTCCGCATACTGCCATTGCTGAAACGCCTCGATCTGCCGCTGGTGGCGATAACGGGAAACGTCGGATCGCCGCTGGCGACGGCGGCGACGGTTGTGCTCGACGTGTCGGTGGCGGAAGAGGCGTGCCCGCTGGGCCTGGCGCCGACGGCGAGCACGACCGCGATGCTCGCCCTCGGCGATGCGCTGGCCATTGCGCTCCTCGAACGCAAAGGCTTCGGGGCGCGCGACTTTGCGGTGTTGCACCCGGCCGGCGCGCTCGGTCGTCGCTTTCTGAGCGTTGCCGACTTGATGCACACGGGCGCTGCGGTTCCCGCGGTCGGCGCGGGCGCGACATTTCAGGAAACGCTGATGGAGATTACCGGCAAACGGCTCGGGGTTACCGCGGTCGTCGATGCCGGCGGGGCGCTGCTCGGGGTGATTACCGACGGCGATTTGCGCCGCGCCCTCGAACGGTTGCCGGACGTGCGGGCGGCGCGCGCCGGCGAGGTCATGACCCGCAATCCCAAGACCATTGCGGGGAGCGCCCTGGCGGCCGAGGCGGTCGCCGTGATGGAACGGCACAGCATTACGTCGCTGTTCGTGCTCGACGAGCGGAGCCGGACGCCGCTCGGCGTGATTCATCTACACGACTTGCTGAAGGCACGCGTGGTCTGATTCCGTGTCGGGTCGTTGGCGTCGCTTCTACAAGGGTTCGCCGCGACTGCGGCGGCTGTCGCGTCGCGCCAAGGATGCGGCGTTGCTGGCGGCGGTGCGCTGCGGACTCTGGGCCGGCCGCCAACTGGGACTCGAACGCGCGTTGGCCGCCGCCGACCTTGTCGGCGGATTACTGTATCGGTTTCTCGGGCCGCCGCGGCGTCTGGCGCTGGCGCACATCGAGCTGGTTTATGGCGATACCCTGTCGGCATCTGCGCGGGAGGCGCTGGCGCGAGCCGCCTTCGTGAATGTCGCCCGCTGTTTCATGGAGATCGTCAAGATCGACGAGATCCGCCGCCGGGCGGCCGAGTATGTCGAGATCGAGGGCCTCGAGGTTCTGCAGGAAATGGTGGCCAGCGGACAGGGCGGCCTGATCGTCACCGGACATATCGGCAACTGGGAGTTGCTGGCGGCCTACTGCTCCTGGCGTGGCATTCCCGTTGCGGCGGTAGCGCGGCGGATTTACGTGGGCGGACTCAACGATCTACTGGTCGAATATCGTGCCCGGCAGGGGGTCGAGACGATCCTGCGAGAGAGCCCGCAGGCCGCCCGGCAATTGCTGCGAACGATCAAGCGCGGAGCGGTCCTCGCCATGCTGATCGATCAGGACACGAACGTGCCGTCGGTGTCGGTGCCGTTTCTGGGGCGGAGCGCAAGAACCCCCGCCGGGGCGGCGACGTTTGCGCTGCGGCGACGCGAGTTGCGCGTGGCTGCCGCGTTCATCGAGCGACGGCCGCGGGGTGGGCATCGGATTACCATCCGGCCACCGTTCGAGAAGCCGCACAGCGGCGACCGGACCGAGGACATTCGGTCTCTGACGCGGGTGTTCAATGCCGCCCTCGAAGAGCAGATTCTGCGCCATCCGACGGAGTGGGTTTGGTGGCACCGGCGCTGGCGTAATCGGCCGCGGCCCCGGATTGATCTGGATGCCGAGGTCGCTTAGTGGTGATCGGTGCAATTACGATGATGTATTTAGTCCGACGGTTTCCGTTCGCCTCGAGTAGCCCCGTTTTTTTCAGGGGCGTATCGAGGGGCCAGCCTGGCGAGTGGCTTTGCGGCCGCACCCCTCGATACGCCGCCGGAGAGATGGCGTTGCTCGGGGCGAACGGAATAGGTTGCCGGATTGAACGTACCCGTGTCGACTCCGGCGGTTAACGGCGGCGCGGCCGAGGCGGCGATATCGCGCGACCCGGTGCGCCCGCAGCACTTCAGGCACGTCGTCGAGTACACCGTGTTTCGGGCCGCGGTCGCGTTGTTCGCCGCCCTGCCGCGAACCTGGGCGCTGCGCCTCGGTGCCTGTCTCGGAGATGTGTTCTACGTCCTCGACCGGCGTGACCGCCGCGTCGCCCTGGAAAACCTCAGGCTCGCATTCCCGGAGAAGTGCGCCGCCGAGCATCGGCGCATCCTGCGCGTCAGTTGCCGCAATCTCGGTCGCGTCGGCGCCGAGTTCTGTCACCTGCCGTCGCTCGACGCCGCCGCGCTCCGGAGGGTGGTCGAGCTGGACGACGCCGACCGTGCGACTGCGGAACGGGTCTTCAATAGCGGCCGTGGCGCGGTGATCGTCAGCGGCCACGTCGGCAACTGGGAGCTGCTCGCCTACGCCTTCGCCCTGCTCGGGTACCCGGTCACCCTGGTGCACCGGCCCATGCACAACGCCCGTGTCGACGCCTTCGTTTCCGCGCTGCGGACCCGGCCGGGTACGCGCAACATACCCAAGAAGTCGGCGGCCAAGGAGGTCATCAGAACGCTGAAACGCGGCGGGATAGTGGTGATCCCGTCGGATCAGAACCAGACCCGCAGCTTCGGCGTGTTCGTGAACTTCTTCGGCAAGGCCGCGTGTACGTCACCCGGGGCGGCGCGGCTGGCGATGCTGACGGGCGCCCCGGTGTACCCGGTGTTCCTGGTGCGCGACGGCGAGACCGGCCGCCACCACGTCGAGGTGCTGCCCGAAGTGCCGATGGTAGACACCGGAGACCGCGAGGCCGATATCGTCGCCAACACGCAGCGTTGCAGCGATGCGATCGAAGCCATGATCCGCCGCTACCCGGAGCAGTGGATCTGGTTTCACAAGCGCTGGAAGACCCGCCCCGCGGGAGAGACGCGACGAGCGTGAGCAACGACGTCGCCGGGGCAACGTCATATGTAGGGGCACGTTGCAACGTGCCCGTCGGGATGTGCTGCGCGCTGTCCGGGCGGTAGGGGCACGTTGCAACGTGCCCCTACATGACGACATGACGTTGCAACGAGATAGGGGGCACGTTGCAACGTGCCCCTACGCGATGGACCCGCAGGTGGCGGCGGGCACGGGGGTCGGGCCCTACCCGGGATGTCGCCGTCGCCCCCCTGTTATTGGACTGACGGTTCGCGTGTTTCGTCATCCAACGAACGCGGGGGGGCGGCGGGCTATATACGCCTGAATGCCTGGTGTGCTGGCACGCCACTTGCGTTGCGATTTGTCCGTGCCAGACAAGGGGTGCCGAGCGAGCCCAATGATTTCGCAAACTACTCCACGATCGGAGACCTCCACATCTGTGCGTCCTCCGCCCGGTCTGTTCGGGGCCATCCTGGCGATCGTGTTCGTTGCCGAACTGGTTGTCATGGCGGGTCTGGCGGCCGTCCAGCCGGCGCTCGATCCATGGTTGGAGGCCGTGGCCGATGCGAGCTTGTTGGCGGTTGCGAGCGCACCGCTGGTCTGGTGGGTCATCGTCCGTCCGATTCGGCTGGGCAGTGTCGCGGATCGCGTCACCTACTCGGCCATCCTCAATGGTACCACCGACGGGATCGTCTTCGTTGACGAGCGCGGTATTATCGAGGTGTTTAACCCCGCGGCCGAGCGACTGTTCGGGTATCCGGCGAGCGAGGCGGTCGGGAAGAAGGTGAACGTCTTGATGCCGTCGCCGCACCGGGAGGCCCATGACGGCTACATCGCCAACTACTGGCTAACCGGCGAGAGCGACGTCATTGGCGGATGCCGCGAGGTGGTCGGACAGAGGAAAGACGGCACGGTGGTCCCGGTCGAGTTGAGCGTGAGCCTCCACCGGGTCAACGGCCGGCGGTTTTTCACTGCGGTCGTACGTGACGTTACGGAACGTAAGCGGGTCGAGGATGCCCTGCGGGAGAGCGAGGCGCGCTTCCGTGGGGCCTTCGATGCGGCCGCAATTGGAATGGCGCTGGTGTCGCTCGAGGGCCGGTGGCTTCAAGTCAATGCGGCGCTGTGCCGAATCGTCGGCTACTCGGCGAACGAACTGCTGGCCACGAACTTCCAGTCGATCACCCACCCGGGCGACCTGGAGACCGACCTCGACGCTCTACGCCGCCTCTCGGCCGGGGAGATCGACACGCACGGAACCGAGAAACGGTATATTCACAAGTCCGGGCGCGCCGTCACGGTACGTCTGAGCGTGTCGCTGGTCCGCGGTTTCGCCGGACGACCCCTCTACTTCGTTACGCAGATCGAGGACGTGACCGAACGCAAACGGGCCGAAGACGAATCCCGTCTCCTCCAGGCGATCATGCTGGGCATCGACGAGGTCGACGGCGTTAAGTCCGCGTTCGACGCCGTGCTCCGCCATATCTGCCAGGATACGGAATGGGTGTGTGGAGAAGCCTGGGTTCCGACCTCCGACGGAACAGTCCTCGAACGTGCGGCCGCATGGTACCGCACGATCGCCGATCTGGATGGCTTCTTCGTAGCAGGCAAGTCGTTTACATTCGCGCGCGGGGTGGGTCTGCCCGGTCGGGTGTGGCTGTCGAAAGGGGCGGTATGGATTCGCGACGTGACGTCGGACCCGAACTTCCCGCGGGCCGCACATGCGTTGCGGGCGGGCCTGCGGTGTGCCGTCGGCATTCCCGTCCTTACCGGTGGGCAGGTCGTTGCGGTGCTGACGTTTCATATGCGCGAGGCCCGGGAGGAAGACGAGCGTCAGGCGCGGCTTATCGCCGCGGTTGCCGCCCAACTCGGCGGTACCATTCGGCGCAAGCAAGCGGACGCGGCGCTGCGTGCGAGCGAAGAGCGCACCCGTTCGATCATCGACAACGCGCTCGACGCGTTCATCGGCATCGAGGACGACGGTCGGATCAGTGGCTGGAACCGCCAGGCCGAAAGCGTTTTCGGCTGGCAGCGTGACGAGATAATCGGGCGCACCCTCGAAGAAACCGTCATCCCGCCGCAATACCGGCAGGCGCACAGGAGCGGATTACAGCGTTTCGCGGCGACCGGCGAGGGCGAGGTGCTGAATCGGCGGATCGAGATCGCCGCATTGCACCGCGACGGGCACGAATTTCCCGTCGAGCTGTCCATGTGGCCGGTACGACTCGGAGAGACGTTGACGTGCAGCGCCTTTCTCCGCGACATCACCGAGCGAAAACGCGCCGAAGCGGAGTTGCAGCAGGCCAAGCAGGCCGCCGAAGTCGCCGATCGAGCCAAGAGCGAGTTCCTGGCCAACATGAGTCACGAAATCCGCACGCCGATGAACGGTATCGTCGGGGCAACCGAGCTGGTGCTCGATACGCCGCTTGCCGCGGAGCAACGCGAGTACCTCGACATCGTGAGATGCTCGGCCGATTCGCTCCTTACGGTTATCAACGACATTCTGGACTTCTCCAAGATCGAAGCCGGAAAGCTCGAGTTCGAGCAGATCGATTTCGGTCTGCGCGACTGCCTCGAGGAGACGATCCGGGTGGCGGCGGTTTTCGCACGTCAGAAGAGCCTTGCCCTTGGAGTCGACGTAAGCCCGCAGGTGGGGGATGCTCTGGTGGGCGATCCGGGCCGTCTGCGGCAGGTCCTTACCAACCTCGTGGGCAATGCCATCAAGTTCACCGAGCGGGGCGAGGTGGCCGTGAGCGTCGACGTTGCCGCTCGCGCGGCGGCATCTGCGGACCGGGGCGATGAAGAGGGATGCCGAGCCGAATCGGATTGCGAACCCGGCATCGAGCTGCATTTCGCGGTTCGCGACAGCGGGATCGGGATCGCTCCCGACCGGCAACAGGCGGTGTTCAACGCTTTCGAACAGGGGGACGGTTCGACCGCGCGGAGGTACGGCGGGACGGGTCTGGGGCTGGCGATCTCCGCAAAGCTGGTGCGCATGATGGGTGGCCGTATGTGGGTGGAGAGCGACGTCGGCCGCGGCAGCACGTTCCATTTCACCGCGCGCTTCGGCGTGCAGCCCGCGGAGCGCGCGGCAATTGCGCGCGGACGTCCGTCGAAGTCCGGACTCCGCGGTCCGTGGGGTCCGCTCAAGATCCTGCTTGCCGAGGACAACGCGGTGAACCAGAAGTTGGTGACGCGCTTGCTGGAGAGAGGGGGGCACACGGTGAACGTGGCCGGCAATGGCCACGAGGTTCTGGCGGCGTTGCAGAAGGAGCGATTCGACGTGGTTCTAATGGACGTCCAGATGCCGGAAATGGACGGCTTCCAAACGACCGCAGAAATTCGGCGGCGCGAGCTCGAGCCGGGCGGCGGGGCGCACTCGGGACTGGCTGGCATGCACATGCCGATCGTCGCCATGACCGCCCATGCGATGAAAGGCGACCGCGAGCGTTGCCTCGAGGCGGGAATGGACGGTTATGTCGCCAAACCGGTTCGGGCGGCGGAGTTGTTCGCGGCGATCGACGACCTGCTCTCGGCGCGGCGCGCCGCCGCTGCGCCGGCCGCCTGATGCGGTGGCGCTTCACGTCCCGAGTTCTTCTCAGCGCGGGCTTCGCCAGCAACCCAAAGCGAACAACCAGCCCGTTCGCCCCGAGTAGGAGCCCTTCCCCTGGGCTC